>NZ_JBIWAL010000007.1:131471-179255 GCF_044760045.1 Pseudomonas sp. NPDC098747
ATGCTTCCGGCTCTATGGGTTGCCAAAACGGGTCTGTCCGCTCAGGACACCAACCTGACCACCATTTCCAACAACCTGGCGAACGTCTCGACCACGGGTTTCAAACGTGACCGCGCCGAGTTCCAGGACTTGCTCTATCAGATCAAACGCCAGCCAGGCGCCCAGTCGACTCAGGACAGCGAACTGCCGTCAGGTCTGCAAGTGGGTACCGGTGTGCGCATCGTCGGCACCCAGAAAAATTTCACCGCCGGCAGCCTGCAAACCACCGAGCAGCCGCTGGACATGGCCATCAACGGTCGCGGTTTTTTCCAGATCCTGCAGCCGGACGGCACCACTTCCTACACCCGTGACGGTACGTTCCACCTCGATTCCAATGGCCAGATCGTCAACGCCAGTGGTTTCGCTCTGGAGCCTGCGATCGTTATCCCTAACGACGCGCAAACCTTCACCGTCGGCAATGACGGCACGGTTTCCGTCACGCTGCCCGGCAACGCTGCCTCGCAAGTGATCGGCAACCTGCAGACCGCTGACTTCATCAACCCGGCCGGTCTGCAAGCCGTGGGCAACAACCTGTTCCTGGAAACCGCCGCTTCCGGCGCGCCGCAAGTCGGTACTCCGGGTCTGGCCGGTTTCGGTACCACGCTGCAGAACACACTGGAAACATCCAACGTCAGCACCGTTGAAGAGATGGTCAACATGATCACCACTCAGCGCGCTTACGAGATGAACTCCAAGGTGATCTCCACCGCCGACCAGATGCTCTCGTTCGTAACGCAGAATCTGTAATCAAGTCTATGAGGCGGCCATGAGGTCGCCTGCAATACCGTGAGGTAGGGTCATGAATCGCTTTGTATCTGTTCTGGCATTGAGTGGGGTCGTCTCGCTCGCGGGCTGCGTCGCCCCGACGCCCAAGCCCAATGACCCTTACTACGCTCCGGTGTTGCCGCGCACGCCGTTGCCGGCGGCTGCCAATAATGGCTCGATCTATCAGGCCGGCTTCGAGCAGAACCTGTACAGCGACCGCAAGGCATTCCGGGTCGGTGACATCATCACCATCACCCTGAACGAGCGCACCCAGGCGAGCAAGAACGCCAACTCGCAGATGGACAAGAACAGCGACAACTCGGTCGGTCTGTCCTCGTTGTTCGGTTCCAGCCTGACCACCAACAACCCGATTGGTGGCGGCGACCTGAGCCTGAACGCCGGCTACAGCGCCGACCGTTCGACCAAGGGTGACGCCAAGTCGGGGCAGAGCAACAGCCTGACCGGTTCGATCACCGTGACCGTCGCCGACGTGCTGCCCAACGGCATCATCGCCGTGCGCGGCGAGAAGTGGCTGACGCTGAACACCGGTGATGAGTTGGTGCGAATTGCCGGCATGGTCCGTGCCGATGACATCGCTACCGACAACACCGTGTCGTCGACCCGGGTCGCCGATGCACGCATCACCTATTCGGGTACCGGCGCGTTTGCCGACACGAGTCAGCCAGGCTGGTTCGACCGCTTCTTCCTCAGCCCGCTGTTCCCTTTCTAGGTGGCTACGTTGAATTTCAAGAGCCTCATGCTGGCCGCCGTTATGTTGTCGGTGACCTTCAATGCACAAGCCGAGCGGCTGAAAGATATCGCCAGTATTTCTGGCGTGCGTTCCAACCAATTGATCGGCTATGGCCTGGTGGTCGGGCTTAACGGCACCGGCGACCAGACGACGCAGACGCCATTTACCCTGCAGACCTTCAACAACATGCTCTCGCAGTTCGGTATCAAGGTACCGCCGGGATCGGGCAACGTGCAGTTGAAGAACGTCGCGGCGGTTTCGATCAGTGCCGATCTGCCGGCGTTTGCCAAGCCGGGTCAGCAGGTCGACATCACCGTTTCGTCGATCGGTAACTCCAAGAGCCTGCGCGGCGGCACACTGTTGCTGACCCCGCTCAAGGGTATCGACGGCAACGTCTACGCCATCGCTCAGGGCAACCTTGTCGTCGGTGGTTTCGACGCCGAAGGTCGTGACGGTTCGAAGATCACCGTCAACGTTCCGTCGGCCGGTCGCATCCCTGGCGGTGCGTCGGTTGAGCGTTCGGTGCCGAGCGGTTTCAACCAGGGCAACAGCCTGACGCTGAACCTCAATCGCTCCGACTTCACCACCGCCAAACGCATCGTCGACAAGATCAACGACATGCTTGGCCCTGGCGTCGCACAAGCCATCGACGGCGGTTCGATTCGCGTGACCGCGCCGCTCGATCCGAGCCAGCGAGTCGACTACCTGTCGATCCTGGAAAACCTCGAAGTCGATCCGGGTCAGGCCGTCGCCAAAGTCATCATCAACTCGCGTACCGGTACCATCGTCATCGGCCAGAACGTGAAGGTTTCGCCTGCCGCCGTGACTCACGGCAGTCTGACCGTGACCATCACCGAAGACCCGATCGTCAGCCAGCCTGGCCCGTTGTCCAACGGCCAGACCGCTGTCGTGCCGCGTTCGCGAGTGAATGCCGAACAGGAAGCCAAGCCGATGTTCAAGTTCGGCCCGGGCACCACCCTCGACGAGATCGTCCGTGCGGTGAACCAGGTCGGCGCGGCACCGGGTGACTTGATGGCGATTCTTGAAGCACTGAAGCAGGCCGGCGCGTTGCAAGCCGACCTGATCGTGATCTGAGGACGGCCACTATGGATATGCGCAAAAGCGGTCTGGTCGGTAGCAGCGATTCGGGTTCCTACTCCGACCTCAATCGTCTGAATCAGCTCAAGGTCGGCGACAAGGACAGCGACACGAACATGCGCAAAGTTGCGCAGGAATTCGAATCGCTGTTTATCGGTGAAATGCTCAAGTCGATGCGCTCGGCCACCAATGCGTTGGGCGAAGATAATCCGCTGAACACGCCGGCAGCCAAGCAGTATCAGGAAATGTACGACCAGCAGTTGGCTGTTTCCATGTCCCGCGAGGGCGGTGGTATTGGCCTGGCCGACGTGCTGATGCGCCAGATGTCGAAGAACAAACCGATGGCGCCGGGCGAGGCTGAAGCCGCTTCCGCCGCCAAGCAGGCAGCCGCGAAAGCCGCTGCCGCTAATGTCGCCACACCGATTGCCGCCGGCACCGTCGGCACTGGCCCGTTGTCACGCCTCAATGGTGAGCGTCCGCTGTGGGCCTCGCGTTCGGTGCATGCGCCGAACACCCAGCTCGCGCACAGCAATGACATGGCGCTGATCAACCAGCGTCGTCTGGCCTTGCCGCCGAAACTGGCTGATCGTTTGCTCGCAGGGCTGGTGCCGTCGGCCACGCCTGCCGCAACAACTCAATTGCCGCAACGCGCCACGACTGCTGCCATCACTGGTGCAGGCCCGCTGTACAACGGCGACTGGCTGGCGCGTGCCGAGGCTGAAAAAGCCTCCGGCGAGCAGATGCAGGTTTACGGCCGTGCGATGGCGCAGATTCCGCTGGCGCCAGCGAAAAAAGCCTTCAGCTCTGCCGACGCATTCGTCAACACCATGCTGCCGATGGCCAAGGAAGCCGCCGACCGTATCGGCGTCGATCCGCGTTACCTGGTGGCGCAAGCCGCACTGGAAACCGGTTGGGGAAAATCGGTCATGCGCGCACAGGACGGCAGCAGCAGCCACAACCTGTTCGGCATCAAGGCGAGCAGCAACTGGCAGGGCGATTCGGCCCGGGCAATCACCAGCGAGTTCCGCAATGGCGCGATGGTCAAGGAGACGGCCGAGTTCCGTTCCTATGCCTCCTACAAGGACAGTTTCCACGATCTGGTGACTTTGCTGCAGTCCAATAATCGCTATCAAGAAGTGCTGAAGTCGGCCGATAACCCAGAACAGTTTGTACGCGAGTTGCAGAAGGCCGGTTACGCAACCGACCCGAACTACGCGAGCAAGATTTCGCAGATAGCCAAGCAGATGAACAGTTTTGAAAACTACGCTGCGGCGGGCGTTTCCACCACGCCTTTATAGGCACAAGGTATAAGGTCTGAACCATGAGTTTGCTCAATATCGGGATGTCGGGGCTGTCGGCTAGCCAGTCCTCTTTGGCTACGACAGGCAACAACATTGCCAACGTCGACACCGCCGGTTATTCGCGCCAGCAAACCGTGCAGGGCACCAAATCCTCGCAGCAGTTCGGCAGCGTTTTCATCGGCACGGGCACAACCCTGGCCGACGTGCGCCGGGTCTACAACTCGTACCTGGAAACCCAGTTGCACACCGCGACTTCGCTCAGCAGCGAATCGGCGTCGTATCTGGCGCAAGCCAAACCACTGGACGGCACGCTGTCCGACGTCAACACCGGCCTCACCGGTGTGCTGCAGAAATTCTTCACCTCGATGCAGGGCGTATCGACTTCGGCCACCGATGACACTTCCCGTCAATCGGTGCTGACCGGCGCACAGGCGCTGACCGGTCGCTTCAACTCCATCGCCAAGCAGTTGACTGACCAGAACACCACGATCAACGGCAGCCTGAGCGACATGACTGCCCAGGTGAACAAACTGGCCAACTCGATCGCCGCGCTCAACCAGAAGATCGGCGAAATTTCCACCAGCGGTGGCGCGCCGAACGATCTGCTCGACAGCCGTAACGAGGCCGTGCGTCAGTTGTCCGAACTGACCGGCGCGCAAGTCGTCGAGCGCGGCACCAGTTTCGATGTGTATGTCGGCAGTGGCCAGCCGCTGGTCATCGGCAACACCACCAACTCCCTCAGCGCCGTGCCGAGCAAGGATGACCCGACGCGCCTGGGCATCCAGATGGATCGCGGTTCGAGCACCATCGACATCACTTCGGTGATCAGCGGTGGCGAAATCGGTGGCTTGCTGACCTATCGCAAAGAAGTGCTCGACCCGTCGCTCAACGAGCTGGGGCGTGTGGCGCTGGTCGTCGCCGATCAGATCAACAGCCAGCAAGCCCAGGGCATCGACAAGAACGGTGACTTCGGCGCGGCGATTTTCAACAATATCAACAGTGCCGCGCTGATCAGCCAGCGCAGCATTGCGCAGTCGGGCAACAGCGCAGGCTCGGGCAACCTTGACGTCACCATCAAGGACACCGGCAAGCTGACCAGCAGCGACTACCAGGTGACGTTCACCAGCGCCACCGATTACACCGTCAAGCGTTCCGACGGCACCGACATGGGCGCCTTCAGCACCAACACGACGCCACCGCCGGTGATCGACGGCTTCAGCCTGGCCCTCAAGGGTGGCGCGTTGAGCGCGGGCGACAGCTTCAAAGTGACGCCGACCCGTAACGCGGCAGCGAGCATCCAGACCGTACTCACCGATCCGAAGAAAATCGCTGCAGCGGGTCCGTTGACCGGTGTCGCCAGCGCCAACGGTCTGGGCACTTTTACCCAGCCGACGCTCAGCAGCAAGATCGATATCTACAACCCGACTGCCCAGGCTGACATGCAGGCAGCGCTGAAGAATTCGACGCCGGTCAAGCTGGTGTTCGGTGCGGTCTCCGGGGGCAGTCAGTCTTACACCTTTGTGGATGCCAAGGGCGGTCTCATCAGCAGCGGCACTATCGTTCCTGGTCAATCGAACACGCTGGACCTGAAAGTCGGCATCGTTGATGCCAGCGGCAACCCGGTGCTGGACACCAGTGTTACGCCGAACGTACAGAAAACCTTCTCCGTGCAGACCACCGTCGGCGGCACGCCGAAGCCCGGCGAAACCTTCACCATGAACATGACCGGCGCGTCGTCTTCGGATAACCGCAATGCCCAGGCGCTGGTTGGCCTGCAAACGAATCAGACCGTCGACACCGGTTCGGCGAGCAAAGGCATCAGCCTCACCGACGCCTACAACAAACTCGTGACCAACGTCGGTACCAAGACCGCCCAAGGCAAGTCCGACGTTGAAGCCACCACGGCGATCCTGACGCAGGCTGCCGGCGCGCGGGATTCGCTGTCCGGGGTCAACCTGGATGAAGAAACCGGCAACCTGGTCAAATACCAGCAGTACTACACAGCGTCTTCGCAGATCATCAAAGCTGCGCAGGAAACTTTCGCCACGCTGATCAACAGCCTTTAAGGAGTCGTAATTCATGCGCATTTCCACCGCCCAGTATTACGGAACGCAAGCTGCGGACTATCAGCGTAACTTCAACAAGGCGCTGGCCACTGCCAGCGAGGCGAGCAACCTGCAACGCATCAACACCGCTGCTGATGATCCGGTCGGTGCCGCACGTTTGCTGCAACTGGGCCAGCAGGCGGCGATGCTGGATCAGTACACCACCAACATCAGCAGCACGAAGAGTGCGCTGACCGTGCAGGAATCCACGCTGGATGCCATCACCACGGCGTTGAGCCGCGCCAAGGAAATCTCTCTGGCCGCCAACAACGGTACGATCACTGACAAGGACCGCCAGGCGTACGCGTCGGAACTGGGCGAGATCCAGAAACAAGTGCTGGGCCTGATGAACTCTAAGGACGCCAACGGCAACTACCTGTTCTCCGGTTCGAAAACCGACACCGCACCGTATTCGCAAAATACCGACGGCACCTACTCCTACAACGGTGACCAGACCACCATCAATCTGGGCATCGGCGATGGCCTGGCGGTCGGCACCAACACCACTGGTTGGGATGCGTTCCAGCAGACCATCAATACCGGTCGCACCAACACCACCATGACTGCACCCGCGGTGGATGATGGTCGCGTCGTACTGTCCAACGGTACCGTTGGCACCGCTGCCACCTATAACTCGACGTTCACCAGTGGTCAGCCGTACACCGTGGCCTTCGTCAGCAGCACGCAGATGAAGATCACCGACGCCCAGGGTAACGACGTGACTGCTGACGCCAGCAAGAACGGCGTGATCAGCAACACCAGCGGCAGCAACCAGAGCTTCAGCTTCCGCGGTGTCGACATGAAGCTGAACCTCAACCTGAAGGCCGGTGACACCAACCCGGATGCGGTCATTGCCGGGCACAGCTTTCAACTGGCGGTGACACCGGACACGTTCACCACTTCGCGTAGCCCGGGCAATGCTTCGACGGCGGTGATCACCGGTTCCAGCATCACCGACCAGGCGGCCTATACCGCGGCATTCCCGCAGGGTGGGGCGATCCTCAAGTTCACCAGCGCCACTGCGTTCGACCTGTACGCTGCGCCGGTAACCGCTGACAGCAAGCCTGTGTCTTCGGGCACTGTGGCCGGTAGCAACGCGACGGCAGCCGGTGTGACATTCGCCTTGGGTAGCGCCCCGGCAGCCGGCGATCAATTTTCGATTCAGCCGAACAACCACCAGACTCAGAACGTACTCGACACCCTGGGTCAGATGATTACCGCGCTGAACACGCCGATCGATGGCGACCCGGTGGCCAAGCAGAAGCTGCAAGGCGCCATGGAGGCCGGTATCGGCAACATCGACGCCGCCGCCAATCAGATCGGCACCGCTGTCACTTCCATTGGTGCCCGTGGCCAGTCGCTGGATATGCAGTCGGTCACCAACGACAGCCTGAGCACAGCGAACACCACGACCCAAGGCTCGATCCGTGATTCGGATCCTGCTGAAGTCATGACCCGCCTGACCTTGCAACAGACCATGTTGCAGGCCGCGCAACTGGCGTTCAGCAAGATCAGTCAGTTGGGCCTGTTCAACAAGATCTGACGGTAACGGGCGCGCAAGCGCCCGCTAGCTCGGCTCTTTAGTTTCCAATGTCTTTTTTCGCGGTTTCAGAGGGCTCGCAGTTCCGGGCGGGTTCCCGCCGCTTGCGAGTCCGCCGTGAATTCACTTCCCCTTGTCAGCCTTGTCATTCCTGCGTTCAATTCGCGCTTTTTCGAGCGGGCATTGCGCAGCGCCGTCAGTCAGGGCTATGGCAATCTTGAAATCATTGTGTGCGATGACAGTCGCGGCAGTGAGATCGAAGACATCGTTACGTCGGTTGTCGAGCAGGCCGGCGTCGCCGTGCGTTATGTGCGTAATCCGCACACGTTGGGAATGGTCGGCAATCTGAAAGCCTGCCTGGATCAGGTGCAGGGCGAGTTCATCAAGTTCTTGTGTGACGACGATCATCTGTTTGCCAGCTGTGTCGAGTATCAGGCTCGCGTGCTGGCCGAGCGTGACGAGGTCAATCTGGTGCTGGCCCAGCGTCTGCTTTGGGACGCCGACGATATGGTGCTGCCTTCACGTCTGGAAAATACGCCACTGTCACCGATCAGTGGTTTGTTCAAGGGTGACGACTTGCTGGCAATCTTCGAGGCGTTCCCGGCGAACATCCTCGGTGGTTTCAGCAGTGCCATGTTCCGTCGCACCGATGTTCTGGAGTTGTTGCCGGCGCTGACGCAGCCCGAGCACTGCTTTGTGGCTAGCCTCGATTTTGCGCTGTTTGTGTGTTTGATGCGGCGCGGCAACGTGGTCGTGTCCAACCATGTATTGAGTGTCGAACGCCTGTATCCCGATCGTCTGAGCGGCCAGCAAGCCATGAAGGACGCGCTCGAAATCGAGCGGCAATGGCTGACGCAAATGCTCAAGGCGCGCGCCGGAGAATCCGCGCCTGCAAAGGGTTGGGTGCGTTATGTGCCGTTGCCCAAGGCAGATGATTCGCCACGGGTCTGGGAAGAATTGCCGCTGAGCCGCACGCTCGGCACGAAACAGAGCGCTCAGATATGGGCGGTCGGCAGTAGCAGCCTGAGTTTTTCCGAACTCTATACGCAATGGCTGGAGTGCCGCACGCTCAGTGACGTCCAGCGCAGACTATTGCCGGACACGCTGGCAGGCTGGCCGTCAACGCCGCGAATCGTGCCAGTCGTGGTTGATGAACAGGGCAGTTCCGCGGCGCTGGAACGTACGCTGGAGAGTCTCGCCGCGCAGGTCTATGCGCCCGAGCTGACACTGGTGTTGTCTTCCACTTGCGCTGAGCCGGTACTGGACGGACGTGTATTCCATTTGCCGCTGCAGGATGATCGCCTGCAACAGATCAATGAATTGCTGCCACAGTTGCAGGGAGCCGACTGGTTTTATCTGCTGCGTGCCGGTGATCGTCTGGTGCCCCCTGCCTTGCTGATGATGGCCGAGCGAATCGCCTTCAACAGCGATTTGCAGTGTCTATACAGCGATGAAGGCAGTTTGCGGGCGGGTGAGTCGGTGGAGCCGGCATTCAAACCTGACTTCAACCTCGATCTGATGCGCACCTACCCTTATGTCGGCCGCACCCTGGCGTTTCAGCGCAATGCCTTTGTGGCGCTCGGCGGTTTCGATTCGACGTTCACTGAGTTGGCGCCTCACGACCTGTTGTGGCGGATGGTCGAAGATCAGGGCACTCAGGTGGTCGGGCATCTGGCCGAGATTGCTATCGAGTCGACATTCGATTTGGCCGAGTGGCTATCGCTGCCGCAAGTGACTGAAAACAACCCGCGATTGCTGACGGCCCATCTTGATCGTCTGGGGATCGCCCACGACATGCGTCGCGGCAGCGTCGAGCTGCTCAATCGAGTCGATTACCGGCATGTGAATCGGCCGTTGGTCTCGATCATCATTTCTACCCGCGACAAGATTTCAGCGTTGCAACGTTGTGTCGAGAGCCTGCTGGAAAAAACCGCGTACAGCGAGTACGAGCTGTTGCTGGTCGACAACGGCAGCGAGACAGCCGAGGCCCAAGCCTGGCTGGCCGGTATGGCGCAACTGGGCAGCGATCGGGTGCGAGTGCTGACGTACCCGCAGCAGGGTAACGTCGCAGCCTTGCGCAATTTTGCCGCTGCCCAGGCGCGGGGCGAGTACGTGCTGCTACTCAACCCCTTTTCGGTGATCACTCAAGGTGACTGGCTCGACGAGTTGCTCAACCACGCCCAGCGTCCGGAAGTGGGCATCGTCGGTGCCAAGCTGTTCAATCCCGATGGCTATGTTTTGCATGCCGGGCTGGTGCTGGGCTTGCAGGGGCCGGCCGGTGTGCCGTTCTATGGTCAGGCGATGCAGTCCGCGGGGTACATGTTCCGGTTGCAGGCGGTTCAGGACCTCAGCGCCGTCGGGGCTGATTGCCTGATGGTGCGCAAGTCGGTGTTCGATGCGGTTGACGGTCTGGATGAGCAGGGCCTGCCGCGCACGCTGCACGAAGTGGACCTGGCCCTGCGCGTCGCCCGGCAAGGGTATCTGGTGGTCTGGACCCCGTACGCGGTGCTGGCGCTCGGCGCGCAGCCAGTCGAATCGGTCATTGATGAAGCAGCCATCTCACACAGCGAGCAGGAAAAAACCTTCTACAAGCGCTGGCTGCCGGTGGTTGCCCGTGACCCGGCCTACAACCCCAACCTATCGTTGAATGGGGCCACCCGTTCGAGTTTCACGCTCGAGCCGGGTTTGCGCAGTGGGTGGAGCCCTTTGCGCAATAACACTTTGCCGAAGATTCTCGGGTTGCCAATCAATGCCTCCGCCGTCGGTCACTATCGTGTCACCCAACCGCTGATTGAACTCGAAGCCGCAGGCAGGGTGCAGGGGCAGATTCGCTATAGCGTGAACCTGCCACCGATTGTTGAAATCGAGCGTCTGTCACCTGATGTGATTGTTCTGCAAGGCCGTTATTCCGAAGCGCCGATCAACGAGATGCCAGTGCTGCGCGACTACTTCAATGCGCGGCGAATCTATGAGCTGGATGACTACGTCATCGATGTTCCCCATCGCAATGCGCATATCCGCAACATGCCGGACAAGCATCAGATGGAGCGCCTGGTTCGCCGTGCGATCGGCATGTGCGATCGCGTCGTCGTCTCGACTCAGCCGTTGGCCAACGCATTGGCGGATATGCATCACGACATTCGTGTGGTGCCAAACATGTTGGCCAAAGAATTCTGGAGCAGCCTGAGCAGCCAGCGCCGGACCTCGAAAAAACCGCGCGTCGGCTGGGGCGGCGGCACCAGCCACCACGGTGACCTGGCGGTGATCGCGGATGTCGTGCGCGAACTCGCGGATGAAGTCGACTGGGTGTTTTTCGGCATGTGCCCGGACGACCTGCTCCCGTACATGCATGAGTTCCACGGGGTAATCGCCCTCGACGCGTATCCGGCGAAACTGGCCAGCCTCAATCTCGATCTGGCCTTGGCACCGCTGGAATTCCACATCTTCAACGACTGCAAGAGCAATCTGCGTCTGCTGGAGTATGGCGCTTGCGGTTACCCGGTGATTTGCACCAACACCGAGGCCTACCAAGGCTATCTGCCGTGCACGCGGATCAAGACCAACACCACGGATGAATGGCTGCAGGCAATCCGCATGCACCTGGCCGACCCGGATGCCAGCTATCGCATGGGTGACGATTTGCGCGAAGTCGTGCTGCGCGACTACATCTTGCGCGGCGATAACTTGCGTTATTGGGAAAGCGGCTGGCTGGCGGATTGATGCCCGCCAAGAGTGATGCGTTTGCCATGTTTGGCTGATAACTAAATCCAGCACTGTCGATCCTGCAATGGGGTTGATGACAAGCAATGCTGCGTAGGGCGAACCCGATTTCGGGTTCGCCTTTTTTTGGCCTGGCGCCCAGCGACACGGAACTCCTGTAGCTGGCGCGTTTCCTGCAAGTCCCCCTCAAATCGCCATAAAACGAGCGCTCGCGGGTATCCCACCTGCGCCCGAACCGGCAAAAAGGTTAGCCAGTAGGCCGCAAAGCTCAAGAAAGCTGTGCGCAGCCCGGTGACGAACGAGAGGGGAGACGATGAAGGCAGTTATTTTGGCGGGTGGCCTCGGCACGCGCATCAGTGAAGAGTCGCACCTCAAGCCCAAACCGATGATCGAGATCGGCGGCAAGCCAATTCTCTGGCACATCATGAAGCAGTATTCCGCCCACGGAATTCACGACTTCGTGATCTGTCTTGGCTACAAGGGCTACGCGATCAAGGACTTCTTCGCCAACTACTTCCTGCACACCTCCGACGTCACCTTCAACATGCGCGAAAACCGCATGGACGTGCACCAGAATTACAGCGAGCCATGGAGCGTCACGCTCATCGACACCGGCGAAGAAACCATGACCGGTGGCCGTCTCCTGCGCGCCGGTCGTTACCTGCAGGATGAAGAGGCGTTTTGCTTCACCTACGGCGACGGCGTTTCCGATCTGAACATTCGCGAACTGGTCGATTACCACAAGGCTCACGGTCGCTTGGCGACTGTCACTGCGGTGCAGCCACCCGGTCGATACGGTGCCCTCGAACGCCAAGGCGATCAGGTCCTCGGTTTCACCGAAAAACCCCGTGGCGACGGTGGCTGGATCAATGGTGGTTTCTTTGTACTGTCGCCAAAAGTGTTGCCGTACATCGCGGGTGATCAAACCACTTGGGAAGCCGAGCCATTGGCCCGCCTGGCCCAGGACGAACAGCTCAAAGCCTTCGAGCACGATGGCTTCTGGCAACCCATGGACACCCTGCGCGACAAGAATCACCTCGAAGCGCTGTGGCAGAGCGGGGAGGCCCCATGGAAGCAATGGGCCTGAGTGCGGATTTCTGGCGCGGCAAGCGTGTGCTGGTCACCGGCCACACCGGTTTCAAGGGCAGTTGGCTGACCCTGTGGCTGCAAAGCCTCGGCGCGCAAGTCAGCGGCTTTTCACTGGACCCGTCGACCGAGCCGAGCCTGTTCGAACTGGCGCGGGCACACGAAGGCATCAACGATCAGCGCGGTGATCTGCGTGATCTCGGCGCCTTGCTCGAAATCATCGCTGACACCGAGCCGGAGATTGTCCTGCACCTGGCGGCCCAGCCGCTGGTGCGCGAAGGCTATCGCGACCCGCTTGGCACGTATTCCAGCAACGTCATGGGCACGCTCAACCTGCTCGAAGCGATTCGTCAGGTTGGCTGCGTACGTGCCTGTGTGCTGGTGACCACCGACAAGGTTTACGCCAATAAGGAATGGCTGTGGCCGTACCGCGAGGACGAAGCACTCGGTGGCCATGATCCTTACAGCAGCAGCAAGGCCTGCTGCGAACTGTTGGCGCAGTCTTACGCGGCGTCTTTCTTCCCGGCAGACAAGTACTCCGAACACGGTCTGGCCCTGGCCACGGCGCGTGCCGGCAATGTTTTGGGCGGCGGTGACTTTGCCCCTGAGCGACTGATTCCCGATGTACTCAAAGCGTGGACGGCAGACGAACCGGTAACCCTGCGTTATCCGCAAGCCGTGCGCCCATGGCAACACGCGCTGGAGCCATTGGCCGGTTATCTGCAACTGGCTGCCGGCCTCTACGAGCAAGGCCCGGAGTACGCCGGTGCGTGGAACTTCGGCCCTGGCGAGGCGGACATGTGCAGCGTCGGCGAAGTGGTCGAATTGCTCGCCAGCCGCTGGCCGCAAGCGCGCGGTCTACGCATCGAGCCGAGCGAACTGCACGAGGCCGGTCTGCTGCGTCTGGACAGCAGCCGCGCACGCCAACTGCTCGGTTGGCAACCGCGCTGGACCTTGCAGCAATGCCTGACCCAGACCCTCGACTGGCATTTGGCATGGCAGAACGGCGACGACATGCGCGCCGTCACCCTCGGCCAACTGAACCTGTACCGAGGCGCGCTGTGAGCGAGTTTTCCTTGCAGGCATTGCCGCTGGCCGGGTTGTTCAGCGTTCAGCACAAACGCTTCGAAGATCAGCGCGGGCACTTCGCCCGGTTGTTCTGCGAGGGCAGTCTGAGTGCGTTTGGCAGTGAGTTTCATATCCGTCAGATCAACCATTCCTGCACTCGCGAGAAGGGCAGCGTGCGCGGTCTGCATTATCAGAACGCGAATGCGCCGGAAGCCAAACTGATCACCTGCCTGCGCGGCGAAGTGTGGGATGTGGCGGTCGATTTGCGTCCGGACTCGAAAACCTTTTTGCACTGGCATGCCGAGCACCTCAAAGCCGGCGATGGTCGCAGCCTGTTGATCCCGGCCGGGTTCGCCCACGGTTTCCAGACGCTGACCGAAGACGCCGAATTGCTTTACCTGCACAGCGCCGATTACGCGCCTGCGCATGAGGGCGGTCTGTCGGTGAACGATCCACGGCTGGCGATTGCCTGGCCGTTGCCTGTCAATAATTTGTCAGCGCGTGATTCCAGCCATCCCGCGCTCGATCAACACTTTGCTGGAGTGCGTCTATGAATTGCCGTGGGTGCGCCGCACCGCTGAGTCTGCCGCTGATCGACCTCGGCACCTCGCCACCGTCCAACGCCTACGTGCATGCCGATCGGCTTGAGCAGGCCGAGCAATGGGTGCCGCTGAAGGTCGCCGTGTGCCAGCAATGCTGGTTGGTGCAGACCGAGGATTACACCTCCGCCGACAGCCTGTTCGATGCCGAATACGCCTACTTCAGTTCGTTCTCCAGCACCTGGCTGGCCCATGCCGAGCGCTATGTGGCGGAAATGGTCGAGCGCTTCGGCCTGAGCGCTGACAGCCGCGTGGTCGAAGTTGCGGCCAACGACGGTTACCTGTTGCAGTACGTCGCCGGTCGCGGCATTCCGTGTCTGGGCGTCGAGCCGACCCGCAGTACTGCGCAAGCGGCGCGGGAAAAGGGGGTGGAAATTCGTGAGCTGTTCTTTGGTCGCGACACCGCCGCACAACTGAAAAGCGAAGGCTGGGGTGCTGACCTGATGGCCGCCAACAACGTGCTCGCGCATGTGCCGGACATCAACGATTTCCTCGGTGGCTTCGCCACCTTGCTCAAGCCAACTGGCGTGGCCACGTTCGAATTCCCGCAACTGCTGACGCTGATGGCCGGCGCGCAGTTCGACACGCTCTATCACGAGCACTATTCGTATCTGTCGCTGACGGCCGTGCAAACCCTGTGCGAACGAAACGATCTGGAAGTATTCGACGTCAGCCAGTTGAGCACTCACGGCGGATCGCTGCGGGTGTTCGTGCAGCGCAAGGACGGTGAGCGTCGCCCGGTGCAACCAGCGGTGCAACAACAGTTGCAGGCTGAATTTGATGCAGGGGTGAAAACGCCCGAGTACTACGCGACCCTCGCGCCTGCCGCCGAACGGATCAAGCATCAACTGCTGCGCTTTCTGTTGCAGGCCAAGGCTGACGGTAAACGTGTGGTCGGTTACGGCGCGGCGGCGAAGGGCAACACCTTGCTCAACTACGCCGGGGTCAAACCGGACCTGCTCGCCTGGGTGGCCGATGCCAACCCGCACAAGCAGGGCAAGTTTCTGCCGGGCAGTCGCATCCCGATTGTTGCGCCGGCGCAGATCGATATCGAAAAACCGGACTACGTGCTGGTGCTGCCATGGAACCTACTGCACGAAGTCAGCCAGCAACTGGCGCAGGTGCGTCAGTGGGACGGCCGCTTCCTGATTGCGGTGCCTGAGTTGACAGTGCTGTGAAGGTCCTCGTAACGGGAGCCACGGGCTTCGTCGGTCGGCATCTGGTCGCGGCATTGCTGGCGCGCGGTTGCGCTGTTCGTGCTGTGGCGCGCAACGCAGAAACGGCGCAAGGCATGCCATGGATCAACGACGTCGAATTCGTCGCGGCGGATATTCACGCCGACGATCTCGATCTCGCCGCGTTGACCGAGGGCGTCGATGCGCTGGCGCATCTGGCCTGGCCGGGGTTGCCGAACTATCGGGCGCTGTTCCATTTCGAGCACAACCTGATGGCCGATTACCGCTTTATCAAAAGTGCGGTCGAGGCGGGGGTGAAGCAGGTTCTGGTTACCGGCACCTGCTTCGAATACGGCATGCAAAGCGGCCCGCTCAGCGAAAACACTGAGCCAAGGCCGAGCAATCCGTACGGTCTGGCCAAGCACACCTTGCACCTGTTTTTGCAGAACTTGCAGCAAGCGCATCCGTTCACTCTGCAATGGGCGAGGCTGTTTTACCTGCATGGCGAGGGGCAGAACCCCAACAGTTTGCTGGCGGCGCTGGACCGTGCGATCGATGCCGGTGAGGCGTCGTTCAACATGTCTGCGGGCGAGCAGTTGCGCGATTTTCTGCCAATCGAGACCGCTGCCGGTTACCTCGTCGCGATCTTGCATCAACGCGACTTCGACGGCGTGATCAACTGCGCCAGTGGCCAGCCGGTCGCGGTGCGTTCGCTGGTCGAACAGCGCCTGCGTGAACGCGGCAAGTCCATCGAACTGAGCCTCGGCCACTACCCATACCCGACCCACGAACCACTGGCGTTCTGGGCGGTGACCGAACGTTTGCAACAGTTGTTGGGAGCGTCGCAATGAGGCACGAGTTGTATCGGGTCACTGACCTGCCGGTGCTGCAGAACCGCACCTTTGCCGACGCCGAGTCGGCGCAGGCTTCGGCCAGTGCCGACATGCTGCTGGTGCAGGACGAGCGCAGCGGCTTGATCTTCAACGCCGCATTCGACGCCGACAAGCTCAGCTACGACGCCGATTACCAGAACGAGCAAGCGCATTCCGGCCAGTTCCAGAAGCACCTGAGCGATGTTGAAGGCATCATCGCCAAGCACTTCAAGGGCCAGGAACTGATCGAGGTCGGCTGCGGCAAGGGCTACTTTCTTGAGTTGCTCAAGGGCCTTGGTTACTCGATCACCGGCATCGACCCGGCTTATGAAGGCGAGAACGCCGACGTGATCAAGGCGCCGTTCACCCGTGGTCTTGGCCTGGCGGCTGACGCCATCGTGCTGCGCCATGTGCTGGAGCACATCGAGGATCCCGTGAGTTTCCTCTCGGTGATCGGCGAAGCCAATCAGGGTGGGCAGATCTACATCGAAGTGCCGTGCTTCGACTGGATCCTTGAGCACAAAGCCTGGTTCGATCTGTTCTATGAACACGTCAATTATTTCCGCCTCGATGACCTGCGCCGGATGTTCGGCACTGTGCATGAGGCCGGTCACCTGTTCGGTGGCCAGTACCTGTACATCGTCGCCGACCTTGCAACCTTGCGATTGACTCCGGGACAACCGGTGCCACGCCTGACGCTGCCTGAAGGTTTCACCGCCAGCCTCGACCGCGCGGTGCAGATCATTCAGGCCGCGCCCGAGCAGGGTTCGGCTATCTGGGGTGCCTCGTCCAAAGGCGTGATCTATTCGCTGTTCCTGCAACGTGCGGGCGTGGCGGTGGATCGTGTGGTGGATATCAACCCGGCCAAACAGGGTCGTTATCTGCCGTTGAGCGGTGCCCGCGTGTCCTCGCCGCAAGAGGCCATGGACGCATTGCCCGAAGGCGCCAACCTGTTTGTGATGAACTCCAATTACCTCGAAGAAATCAAGCGGATGACCGGTGGACGCTACGTCTATCACGCCGTCGATAGCGCTTCGTTCCAGTGACCATTGAGACTTTGAACATGACCGACAACAGCATCAACCAAGCCTTCGAAGCCGAATGCCGCGAACAGATCGCCCAGCAAGGCGACGACCAGAAACTCACCGGCCTGGCCCGGGATTTCTTCAACGAGTCCGCTAAACACAAGTACAGCTACCACTTTTCGTGGATGGGTCGCCCAATCATCCAGCTACCACAAGACATGATGGCGATGCAGGAGATCATCTGGCAGGTCAAGCCGGATCTGGTCATCGAGTGCGGAATCGCTCACGGTGGTTCGATCATCTATTACGCGTCTCTGCTGGAGCTGCAAGGCCACGGCGAAGTGCTGGGCATCGACCTCGATATTCGTCCGCACAACCGTGAAGCGATTGAAAGCCACCCGATGGCCAAGCGCATCAAGATGATCGAAGGTTCGAGCATCGACGCGGCCATCGCCGCCCAAGTGCAGGCTGCCGCCAAAGGCAAGAAAGTCATTCTGGTTCTCGACTCCAACCACACCCACGATCACGTCCTTGAAGAGCTGCGCCTTTACGCACCACTGGTGTCGGTCGACAGCTACTGCGTGGTCATGGACACCGTGGTTGAAGATATGCCGGTCGATTTCTTCCCGGATCGTCCGTGGGGCCCGGGCGATAACCCGAAAACCGCCGTGTGGAAATACCTCGAAGAGAACAAGGATTTCGAGATCGATCAGCAGTTGCAAAACAAGCTGCTGATCACCGTGGCGCCGGACGGCTATCTGCGTCGCGTTCGTTAATTCGCAACATCATCAATGCGCTATTTCGGCGAGTCGCCGGTTGTGGAGAGAAGTTATGCAAGGCAAGTACAGTTCTGAACCAGCGCTGCCGCTCAACGAGCTGTTGACAGTGGTACTGATTACTCACAATCGGCCGGCGTTTCTGCGTCGGGCGGTGAAGTACTACAGCAGTTTGCCCTGCAGAATCCTGGTTCTTGACTCCACACCTGATCGGCCGGAAGGTGATTTTTCCTCGGTCGATTATCACCATGTGCCGCAGTTCGCCTATTGGGGTATGCAGGCCAAACTGGCTTACGGCGTGGAGCAATTGACCACGCCGTACATGGTGCTGGCGGCCGACGACGATTTCATCCTGCATGAATCTTTGGCCGAGTCGGTCAACTTCCTGGAAGCCAACCGCGACTATGGTCTGTGCCACGGCTACTGCCTGATGTACCTGGCGCTGGCCGGTAGCGTCAGCTACTACCGCCGCGACAAGAAAATCTGCGAAGACTACGCGTCGGAGCGTGCCGAGGATCGTGTTCTCGACTTCATGCACCAGTACGTGCCGCCGTTCTATGGCGTGTGCCGTACCTCGATCATCAAGGACTGGTACGCGGCATTGCCGCCGGGCACCAGTTTCGAATGGCAGGAGATCGGTCACACCTACTACCTGCTGGCGAACGCCAAGGCGCGCATCCTGCCGATTCCGTATGTCGTGCGCGAGATCAACATCGGTTTCTCCGACCACAACACCGAGGTCTACCACGTGCTGTCGTACACCGATACCAAATCGGTGACCGAGCGCGAAGCCTTCGCCGAATTCCTCGCCTCTTTGCCGACCGGTATCACCGATCTCGATCAGGCGCAGCGCAAGGCGTTGGCCCTGGAAAGCTTCGCGGCCATGACGGACAGCCTGGAATCCGGGCGTGCGTTGACGACCGAGCTGATTTTCGAGTCCACCTGGAGCAACTTTACCAAGGCACCCGAGCGCAAATTCGGGCCACGCCAATACGTCGAGATGCCTTTCTACAACGAGCGCTTTTTTGACTTGCTGACCCAGTTCGAGTTTTTGCTGCACGCGATGCCGGCCGGTCGCATTCAACTGGAAAAACTCGAGGGTGTCTGGACCCGGCAGGAATACCTGCTGCAGGCACGCAATAACGATACGGCGGAAAGTGTCGTCGACCGGTTGTGGCAGGCCCATGACAGCAACGCGTTCAACCGCGCTGTGCTCAAGCGTCTGTCGGCGCAACTGCAATCCCTCGGCGAAGACGAGCAAGCGCAGAAGATAGCTGAGTGGGATGCTCGTCTGGGGGCAGTGGCGGACACCGATCATTACCCGGTCTTCAGCAAGATGCGCTCGGGCCGTTTGCTCGACTGGCTGGCGGCCCGCAAGCCGGACGCCGAACAGGCAGCATTGATTGCCAAGCATCTGGCGGCGAACAATGGCGGTCCACAATTCGGCATTTTCCTGCTGGATCTGGACAACAACGTCGAGAAGCTGCAAGTGACACTCGACAGCCTCGTCGAAGGTCACAGCAAGGCTTTCAAAATCGTCGTCTTCACCACGGGCGAGCCGCAGAGTGCGACCACCGCACAGAACACCTTGCACTTTGTCCGGGTTACGCCGGGCAACCTCGTCGACAAACTGAACCTGAGCGCCGCGCAGTCTCCCTGCGACTGGTTGCTGCTGGCGAACGTGGGTGATGAATTCACGCCGAGTGGCCTGTTGCGCGCCGGTCTGGAGTTGATGTCGGCCACAGGGCTTCGCGCGGTGGCCACTGATGAGATCCAGCGCACTGAAGAAGGTGCGCTTGTGGACGTATTCCGCCCGGGCTTCAACCTGGATTTGCTGCAAAGCATCCCGTCGCTGATGGCACGCCATTGGCTTGTCCGTCGCGACGTGCTGCTGGAGGTTGGCGGTTATCAGGCCGACTTCAGCAAAGCGCTGGAGCTCGACCTGCTGCTGCGCATCATTGAGCAAGGTGGCCTCGACGGTCTGGCGCATCTCGACGAGCCGTTGTTGATCACACAAGCCGCAGCGCTGGAAGAAAACGCCCACGAGCGTCAGGCGTTGTTGCGCCATCTGGGCAATCGCGGCTACCAGGCCAAGGTGACTTCGGCGGCGCCGGGCACTTGGCAGATTGATTACCGCCACACTGAGCAACCGATGGTGTCGATCATTTTGCCGGTCATTGATGACTTGCCAGTGATGCGCCGTTGCCTGGAAGGCCTGCTGCTCAGAACCCGTTACAACCGCTATGAAGTACTGGTGGCGGCAAACGCTAATCAGTCGGCAGCGGTCAATGACTGGCTGGGTGCATTGCGCCATCCGAAAGTGAATGTCTTGCGTGCTGATCAGCCGCTCGGCGAGGTGGCGTTGTATAACGCTGCCAGCGAGCAGGCGCAGGGTGAATATCTGGTGCTGCTGGCCGCTGACGCAGAAGTCGTCAACCCGAACTGGCTCGATTCGTTGCTCAACCACGCCCAGCGTCCGGAAGTCGGGATCGTCGGTGCCAAACTGGTCAGCCGTGACGGGAAAATCGCCCAAGCGGGTTTGATCCTCGGCCTGAACGGTGGCGTCGGTTCGGCGTTCATCGGCGAGAAGCACAGCGCTGCGGGCTACATGCATCGTCAGGCAGTCGAGCAGAATTATTCCGCCGTGTCGAAGGTTTGCCTGATGGTGCGCAAAGAGTTGTTCAACGCAGTGGGTGGTCTGGACGAAGTGACCTTCGCCGACGGCTTCAGCGATGTCGATCTGTGCCTCAAGGCCGGGCAGGCCGGTTTCCTCACCGTGTGGACGCCGCTGGTCCAGGTGTTGCACACCGGTGAATTGCCGCAAGCCCCTGAAGCGCTGGCCGCATTGCGTGAGAAATGGAGCAGTGCTTTTGCCCAGGATCCGGCTTACAACGCCAATCTGGCCCTGACCGGCAAAGGCTTTACCTTGGCTGAAAACACTTCGATCAATTGGTCGCAGTTGCTTGCTTGAGTCCGTCGGACAGGGAACAGGAATTACACATGTTCAACGGAAAATCGATCTTCATCTCCGGCGGTACGGGCTCGTTCGGGCGCAACTTCATCCGTCGCTTGCTGGAGCAATACCAGCCCAAGCGCGTGGTGGTGTTCTCCCGTGATGAGCTCAAGCAATACGAAATGCAGCAGACGTTCAACGCGCCGTGCATGCGTTACTTCATCGGTGACGTGCGTGACGCTGACCGTTTGCGTCAGGCCATGCGCGGCATCGATTACGTGGTGCATGCCGCCGCGTTGAAGCAAGTGCCGGCGGCGGAGTACAACCCGACCGAATGCATTCGCACCAATGTCAACGGCGCGGAAAACATCATCGCTGCGGCCATCGACAACGGTGTGAAAAAGGTCGTGGCGCTGTCCACCGACAAGGCTGCCAGCCCGATCAACCTGTACGGCGCGACCAAGTTGCTCTCGGACAAATTGTTCGTCGCCGCCAACAACATCGCCGGCGAGCAGGAAACCCGGTTTGCCGTGGTGCGCTACGGCAACGTGGCGGGTTCGCGGGGCTCGGTGGTGCCGTTCTTCAGCAAGCTGATCGCCGATGGCGCGCAAGAGCTGCCGATCACCGACGAACGCATGACACGCTTCTGGATCACCCTCGATCACGGTGTGCAGTTCGTCCTCGACAGCTTCGCGCGGATGCACGGTGGCGAAGTGTTCGTGCCGAAGATCCCGTCGATCCGCATCGTCGATCTGGCGCGGGGCATGGCCGAACATCTGCCGCACAAAAACGTCGGCATTCGTCCGGGGGAAAAACTCCACGAGTTGATGGTGCCGCTGGACGATGCGCGGATGACTATTGAATTCGAGGATCACTACACCATCCAGCCGTCGATTCGCTTTACCAGCGTCGATGTCGATTTTGCCGTCGACAAACTCGGTGAGCGTGGGCGGGCGGTGAGCGAAGATTTTGAGTATCGCTCCGACACCAATCCGCACTTCCTCTCGGTCGGGCAGATCAGCGATCTGCACGCGAAGCTCTCGGTATGATCCCTTACGGTCGGCAGAGTCTCGATCAGTCGGACATTGATGCCGTCGTCGAGGTGTTGCAATCGGACTGGTTGACGCAAGGGCCGACCATCGAGCGCTTCGAGCAGGCGATGGCCGAGCGTTGCCAGGCCGATTTCGCCGTGGCGGTGTGCAACGCCACGGCGGCGCTGCACATTGCGTGTCTGGCGGCGGGGCTTGGCCCGGGCGACCGTCTGTGGACCACGCCGAACACCTTTCTGGCCTCTGCCAACTGCGGGCGTTACTGCGGCGCCGAGGTGGATTTTGTCGACATCGATCCGCTGACCTGGAACCTCGATGCTTACGCGTTGGCAGCGAAACTGGATCAGGCTGAACAGGACGGCAAACTGCCAAAAGTCTTGGTGGCGGTGGCCTTTTCCGGGCAGAGCTGCGACATGCGGCAGATTGCCGAACTGGCCGAGCGCTACAACTTCACCGTGATCGAAGATGCCTCCCACGCGGTCGGCGCTTCTTACGCCGGACGCCCGGTCGGTTGCGGTGAATTTGCGGCAATGACGGTGTTCAGTTTCCATCCGGTGAAGATCATCACCAGTGCCGAGGGCGGCATGGTCCTGACCAATCGCCCGGCGCTGGCCGAGCGTTTGCAACGCTTGCGCAGCCATGGCATGACCCGCGACCCGCAGCAGATGACCGAGCCCAGCCATGGCCCTTGGTTCTACCAGCAGATCGAGCTGGGCTTCAATTACCGGATCACCGATCTGCAAGCCGCGCTGGGCTTGTCGCAACTGGCAAAACTGGACGACTTCATCGCTCGACGCCGCGAGTTGGCAGCGCGGTACGAGCAGTTGCTGACGTACTTGCCGGTGACTTTGCCCAGCGCTCAACCGGACGCGGAATCAGCCTGGCATTTGTATGTGGTGCGCTTGCAGACCGAACGCATCAGTCTCAGTCATCGCCAGGTCTTCGAAGGCTTGCGCGCAGCCGGGATCGGCGTGAATCTGCACTACATTCCGGTGCATCTGCAGCCTTACTATCAAGCACTTGGTTTTGCCGAGGGCGACTTTCCCCAAGCCGAGCGCTATTACGCCGAAGCGATCAGCCTGCCGATGTTTCCGCTGCTGACCGAGGAGCAGCAGGATTACGTGGTCGAGCAATTGCGCCGGCTGCTGATTGAGGAGTAGGACAACGTGAGCAACATTGCAATCATCCCGGCGCGCGGGGGCAGCAAACGCATCCCGCGCAAGAACCTGGCGCTGTTCGCTGGCGTGCCGATGATTGTCCGCTCGATTCGTACGGCGCTTGATTCGGGCTTGTTCGATCAAGTCGTTGTCAGTACCGATGACGAGGAAATTGCCGAGGTCGTGCGGGCGCACGGCGCTGATGTGCCGTTTTTGCGTCCGGCCGATCTGGCGGATGATTTTACCGGCACCGCCGCAGTGATCGTGCATGCCTTGCAGCAACTGCCGAGTTTTGAATATGCCTGCTGCGTGTACGCCACGGCGCCGTTGTTGCAGGCGCGTTATCTGCGCGAGGGTTTTGAGCTGCTTGCACAGCATCCGGATAAATCCTTCGCCTTCTCCGTGTGCAACTTCGGGTTCCCGGTGCAGCGTGCGCTGACGCTGGACGGGGAGGGCGCGTTGACGGCGCTGTATCCCGAGTTTCGCAACAGCCGTTCGCAGGATCTGCCCGAGGCGTTTCAGGATGCCGGGCAGTTTTACTGGGGACGCAGTGATGCGTGGCTGCGCGGCGAGGTGGTCTATTCGCCGGCCAGTCTGCCGGTGATTCTGCCCCGGCATCTGGTGCAGGACATCGACACACCCGAAGACTGGAAGCGTGCCGAATACCTTTACGCCGCGCTCAAGGCCGGCGGAGAGTTGCAATGAGAATCCTGATTCGCGCCGACGCTTCACCGACCATCGGCAGCGGCCACATTGCCCGTTGCCTGACCCTGGCCCGGGTGCTGCGTGCGCAAGGCAGTCATGTCGCGTTTGCCTGTCGTGAGTTGCCGGGGCATCGGCTCGATGCACTGAGCGCTGAGGGATTCGAAACGTTCGCACTGCCTGAACGCTATCCCGATGAAGACCCGCGACAAGCCATCGAATCGATGCTGCCGTGGCAGGCGGATATCGACGCCTTGGGCGCGGTGCTGGAGGGGCGCGCGGAATTCGACTGGATCATCGTCGATCATTACGGCCTCGATCATCACTGGCAGACCGCCGCACGGCGTTGGGCGCCGCGTATTGCTGCGGTCGACGATCTCGCCACTCGGCGCTACAGCGTTGATCTGCTGCTCAATCAGAATTTGTCCGGTCTCAGCGAAAATTACGCGCCGTTGTTGCCCGAGGGCTGCCGCACATTGCTCGGCCCGCGCTATGCCATGCTGCGTGAAGAGTTCAACTGCCCGGCGATCCAGATCAAGCCCAAGGCCCGGCGCGTACTGGTGAATTTCGGCGGTTTCGATGCGGCGATGCAGACCCATCACGCCATGCTCGCGCTGACGGACTTCCCTGAGCTGGACGTTGATTTCGTCGCCGGTGTCGACAACCCGGCATGGGCGCAGATGCAGGCACTGGCGCAAACGCGGCCGAACTGGCGTCTGCACAGTTTTGTCAGTGATTTCCAGCAACGCATGACCGAGGCCGATCTGTTTATCGGCGCCGGTGGCGGCACCAGTTGGGAGCGCGCGGCTTTGGGCCTGCCGACGATCTGTATAGCGGTGTCGAATAACCAGCAGGTCAACGGTGAAGTCATGGCGGCAGCCGGCGCGCATGTGTTCATGGGCGCGCGCGAGCAGGTCAGTGTCGCGCAGTTGCGTGATGCGATCAGCTTTGTCGCAGGCAACTTTTATCTGCGCCAGAGCCTGGCCGAACGTTCTCGGCAAATGGTCGACGGACGCGGTGCATTGCGAGTCGCCGCTGCATTGGCCGATGCTGTGCTCAAGTTAAGTCACACCACGCTGGACGATGCGCAGCTGTTGCCCGACGGGCTGAACGCCAGTTTGAATAAAAGGGAACACCGTTCATGAGTAGTTTCAAGATTGGCGACCGTCTGATCGGTGCCGACGCGCCGCCGTTCATCATTGCCGAGATGAGCGGCAACCATAACCAGTCGCTGGACGTCGCCCTGCAAATCGTCGAAGCCGCCGCCAAGGCAGGCGCGCACGCCTTGAAGCTGCAAACCTACACCGCCCAGACCATGACTCTGGATCTGGCGGAGGGCGAGTTCTTCATCAAGGACCCGGGCAGCCTGTGGGCCGGCACCTCTTTGTATGACTTGTACGAGCAGGCCCACACACCGTGGGAATGGCATGCGCCGATCTTCGCCCGCGCCAAGGAACTGGGGATGCTCGCGTTCTCGACTCCGTTCGACGACACCGCCGTGGATTTCCTCGAAAGCCTCGACGTGCCGGCGTACAAAATCGCCAGTTTCGAAAACACCGATCTGCCGTTGATCCGTCGTGTTGCCGCCACTGGCAAACCGCTGATCATCTCCACCGGCATGGCCAGCATCGCCGAACTCGATGAAACCGTGCGCGCCGCCCGTGAGGCCGGTTGCAAGGATCTGGTGCTACTCAAGTGCACCAGCACTTATCCGGCGACTCCGGCAAACAGCAATGTGCGAACGATCCCGCATCTGCGTGAATTGTTCGGTTGCGAGGTGGGGCTGTCCGATCACTCGATGGGTGTTGGCGTCTCGGTAGCGGCCGTGGCGCTCGGTGCGACGGTGGTGGAAAAGCACTTCACCCTCGACCGTTCGGCGGGCGGGGTTGATGCCAGTTTCTCGCTGGAGCCGGCCGAGATGGCCAGTCTGGTGCTGGAAACCGAACGTGCCTGGCAGGCGTTGGGCAGGGTGCAATACGGCGCTACCGAAGCCGAACTCAAGTCGGTGGTTTATCGCCGCTCGCTGTACGTGACCGCCGACATGGCCGTCGGTGAGCCCTTTACGCGGGACAACCTGCGCGCCATTCGCCCCGGCCTCGGTCTGCCGCCCAAGCACACCGATGCTGTCCTCGGGCGCTGCGCTCGCGCGCCGATCAAGCGCGGTACGCCGCTGGATTGGTCGCTGGTCGAATAACCCAATCTGTAGTGGATTCGGCAAAATAGCGTGACCTGCGAGTCATAACGCGCATCTTCACTGTATTGTATTGATCGGGGAGATGGCGCCTGGCCCGTTTTCGGTTCCAGTGATAGCCCTTTGCGCTCCCCTTGGTTGCCCGTCGTGGCAACCATTTTCTGTTTGTCGGCGCCCCTCGAATCCTTGCGAGCGGTGGTCTTGGGCTGTTTTTTATTGGGAAGCCGTAATGATTGGCATAAAAAGCATTGCGAGCTACGTTCCTGTAGCCGGCGTGGACAATTACGCACAAGGTGCAAAATTCGAGAAGGATGAAGACTTCATCCTTGGCAAGATTGGCTCGGCGTTCCTGCCTCGCAAAGATGCTGAACAGGAAACTTCCGATCTGTGCGTGGAAGCGGCCAATGCGCTGTTTGCCAGCAACCCTGAACTGAAGCGTGAATCGATCGATGCCTTGATCGTCGTCACCCAGAACGGTGATGAAGAAGGCCTGCCACACACCGCAGCTATCGTGCAGGACAAGCTCGGTTTGCCGACCACTGTCGCCGCGTTCGATATTTCCCTGGGCTGCTCCGGTTACGTCTACGGCATCTACGCGATCAAGGGCTTCATGGAAGCCGCAGGCCTGAAGAACGGCCTGCTGATTACCGCTGACCCGTATTCGAAAATCGTTGACCCGGAAGATCGCAACACCACCATGCTGTTCGGTGATGCCGCCACTGCAACCTGGATGGGTGAGGATCCGACCTGGGCGCTGGGTAAGGCCAAGTTCGGCACCGACGGTTCCGGCGCGCCACACCTGAAAGTCACCGATGGCGTGTTCTTCATGAACGGTCGTCAGGTGTTCAACTTCGCGCTGCTCAAAGTCCCGGCGCACTTGCACGAGTTGCTTGATGATTCTGGCCTCAAGGCTGATGACATCGATGCGTTCTGCATTCACCAGGGCAGTGCGGCGATTGTCGATGCCGTGGCGCGGCGCTTTGAAGGCGAGCCTGAGAAGTTCATCAAGGACATGGTCGAGACTGGCAACACCGTGTCGTCGAGTATTCCGCTGCTATTGGAAAAACACGTACTCGATTCCGCCTGGCAGCGCGTTGCGCTCAGTGGTTTCGGTGTCGGTCTGTCGTGGGGCTCGGCGATCATCTTTCGCCCCTGAGCCTGATTAAAAACGGCGGATACAAAAATAGCGTTCAAGGTTAACCTTGAACGCTATTTTTTTGCCTGAAACGGAGCGCGAGGCGCCATGAGCGAGTTTTTCCAAGCCAACGCCGAAGTCCTTCAGCGGCGCTGGCCGGTGCTGTTCGAACGCTTGATGGCCGAAGACAGTGCGGCGGTTCAAGCCGACTTGATTCAGGGGCTGGGCTCGACCCTGAGCGTCAATGGCGTTCAACTCACCAGTCGCCATGACCGCAATCATGAAGCCCGTGTTCAGGCAGCCAGCCTGGTGGATAAAGCGCAATTGCATGTCTACGGCACCGGCCTCGGCGATTTGCCTGCGGTGTTGCTGGAGCGCGCCGGACTTGAGCGGTTGTACGTGCATATCCTCAATGGCGCGTTGTTTGCGCTGGTCGTGCAGTTGCTCGATCAGCGTCAGTGGCTGGAGGATCCGCGCGTGGAGCTGTTTTACGCCGGTGATCTGTCTGACATCTGCACGCCGTTTTTTGCCCTGCCGACCGAGATGCTGCTGGCCGATGACTTCAACGCAAAGATCCGTGATCGACTGGTCAGTGAAGTGCACCTGACTTTCAACAATCGTGAATTCGATCCGCAGTCGCCGGTCATTCAGCAGCGCTTGCAAGATTGCTTACCGGTGTTGCTCGGCGATGACGATGTGGCGCAACTGTTCGGCACTTGCACCGACCGAGAGGTCTACGTGATTGCCACAGGGCCGACCCTGGAGGGGCATTTCGAGCGGTTGGCAGCGCTGCGTCAGCAAGCGGATCGGCCATTGTTCATCTGTGTCGACACGGCCTATCGGCCGCTACGTGAACACGGGATCGCGCCTGATCTGGTGGTGAGCATTGATCAGCTCATCAGCTTCCGTCATCTGCCATTTGAAGAGTCCGAAGGTATTCCTCTGGTGTACCTGCCCATGAGCGATCCCGAGGTTTTGCGCGCCTGGAAGGGCAAGCGCTACGGCGGCTATTCCGCAAGCCCGGTTTATGCCGCATTGCGCGAGGCATATCCGCGAGGCGAACTGCATGTCGGCGGCAGTGTGATTCACCCGGCGGTAGACTTGGCCGTGAAACTGGGCGCGACGCGCATCACCCTGTTCGGCGCCGACTTCGCCTTCCCGATGAACAAGACCCATGCTGGCTGGAATGACGGTGAGCTTGGGCCGAGTGTGCATCAGGCACGGCATTGGGTGCGTGACGGGAATGGCCAGCGCGTCAGCACCCAACTCAACTTTCGCGGCTATTTATGCGTTCTCGAACGCTATATCGCCGCCCATCCCCAAGTTGAGTTTTTCAATAGCAGCAGAGCGGGCGCGCTAATTGCCGGGACGCGGTTCAATCAGGAGTTTGTGCAATGACGGTGATGGCGCAATGCATCAATGAGTGCCGTCAGTGCGCGGGCCTGTTTCGAATGGGACGTGATGTCGAGGCAGCGCTAAACATGGTCGACGTCTTTGAGAGTGCGCAGCGATTGCTGCAGTTCGCGCCTGCGGATACCCGGCAGGTGTGGGCACAGTTGCTGACGCAAATGCTCGATTGTCAGGAGCGCCAGGATTGGTTGGGGCTCGCCGACTATATGGAGTACGAACTGATCGAACTGCTGCAAACGGTGCCGGCCTGAAGGCGGGCAACCGCGCTGGCCCGCAGGTTTGCGCAGTGGTCGGTTTAATGGCGTCATTTTTTCGAAAGTGAGGGGCGGCTAAGCCTTTGTTTTCTCTGGGGTGGCAGGGTGATGGCAAATATTTTTTAAAAAGCCCTCAAGCAACCTGCATTCCCGACGATAACTATTACGAAGGTTCTCTAGGCCATACCCGGCGGTTGCCAGGGCCGGAAGCCGCAGTACCCAACCAACGAGGAATTCGTCATGGCTTTAACAGTAAACACCAACACCACATCGTTGAACGTTCAGAAAAACCTGAACAAAGCTTCTGACGCTCTGTCGACTTCGATGCAGCGCCTGTCTTCCGGCCTGAAAATCAACAGCGCTAAAGACGACGCCGCTGGCCTGCAGATCTCCACCCGTATGCAATCGCAAATCCGCGGTGGCAACCAGGCTATCCAGAACGCCAACGACGGTATCTCCGTTGCCCAGACCGCTGAAGGCGCTCTGCAAGCGACTACCGACATCCTGCAGCGTATGCGTGAACTGGCTGTTAAAGCACGTACCGGCACCAACGGCACTGCTGACCAGAAAGCAACCAACCTTGAATTCGCCGACATGTCCGACGAAATCAGCCGTATCGCTGCTTCCACCAACCTGAACGGCAAAAACCTGCTGGACGGTTCGGCTGGTACTGTGACTCTGCAAGTTGGCGCAAACACCGGTACTGCCAACCACATCGACCTGGTACTGAGCTCCAAGTTCGACGCCGTGAGCCTGTCCGTAGACAAAGGCACTCTGGCTCTGACCGGTGCTGACGTTGCAACCGCTGGTACCAACATCGACAACGCTATCACTGCAATCGACGCTGCTATCGCTGCGATCGGTGATACCCGTGCCAGCCTGGGTGCTTCGCAAAACCGTCTGACCAGCACCATCTCCAACCTGCAGAACATCGTTGAAAACACCACTGCTGCACAGGGTCGTGTACAAGACACCGACTTCGCCGCAGAAACTGCTAACCTGACCAAGCAGCAAACTCTGCAGCAGGCTTCGACCTCCGTTCTGGCTCAAGCCAACCAACTGCCTTCCGCTGTACTGAAACTGCTTCAGTAATTTCGGAACAAGTTTGGGCGGGGGAGTGCGCTAGTCGTGCTCTCTCGCCTTTTTACGTCAGGAGGTGATGAGCATGGACATGAGCGTCAAGCTTAACCTGTCTTATCCGGCTCCCAAGCCAGTAACGCCGGTTGCTGACAAACCGTCAGAGACGCCTGAAGTTACCAAGGCTCAAGCTCCGGTCGCTGCCAAGAGTCAGGATACGGACGATGCCAAGTTGAAACTGGCAGTGCAGGAGATCGAGAAGTTTGTTCAATCGATCAAGCGCAATCTGGAGTTCTCTATCGATGAGCATTCCGGGAAGGTCATCGTCAAGGTGATCGCAAGCGAGACGGGTGAAATCGTTCGACAGATTCCCTCCGCAGAAGCCCTCAAGCTGGCAGACAGCCTCGCCAACGCAAGTCACGTGTTGTTCGACGCCAAGGCCTGATAGCTGGCATGAATAATGTTTGTACGTTCTCAAGATGCGTGTAACGGTCAAAAGAATGGCAACAATCTGAAGGGAGATGCACATGGCAAGTCCAATTCTACCGGGTTCCGGACTGGGTTCCGGCCTGGACATCGGGGCGATCGTTACTGCGCTGGTCAATGCCGACAAGGCACCCAAGCAGACGCAAATCGATACCGCGACCAAAGCCAACACACTGAAGATTTCCGGTGTCGGTTCGTTGAAAAGCGCGCTGACCGCGTTCCAGACGGCGATGAACAATCTGGGTAGCAAGACCAATCCTGCGTTTGCCGGCTTCACTGCGACTTCGGCCAATACCGCCGTTCTGAACGCCACCGCCGATAGCACCGCGGTTTCGGGTAATTACAGCGTTGTCGTGAACCAGCTGGCCACCGGCTCGAAAATCGCCAGTGCCTCCTTCGCCGGCGGCGCCGCCAGTGCCATTCCGACTGGTACCTTGAAAATCAGTCAGAATGGCACTGATTACAACGTCGACATCCCGGCCAACGCCACTTTGCAGACCACCCGTGACGCCATCAACAAGGCTCAGGGCGCCAACGGCATCTCCGCCAACATTGTGACCGACAGCACCGGTGCTTCGCGTCTGGTGATCAGTTCGAACAAGACCGGCGAAGGCTCTGACCTCACCGTTAGCGGTATTGCCGGTCTGGAAATCGATGGCACCCAGCCGCTGGGGTCTAACCCTGCACCAGGTGCTGCGGGCGCCGTCAACGGCGTCGCACAAAATGCCAAGTTGACCATCGACGGCCTTCAGGTCACCAGCAAGAGCAACACGGTGACCGGTGCAATCAGTGGCCTGACCCTGAATCTGACAACGGTCAGCGCTGGCGCGCCAGCGGCGGGCACCCCGACTGTTATTGGCGTGGATGCCAACACCAAGGGGCTGCAGGCATCGATTCAGTCGTTTGTCGACGCTTACAACACGTTGAAAACTACCATCGATACCTTGTCCAAGGCGACGCCGGACGAAGATGGCAAGCTGACCGTGCAAGCGGCGTTCACTGGCGATGCGATGCCGCGCTCGCTGATTGCCAGCGTTCGTGCCGAGTTGACGGCAACGGGTGCTGGCGGTCCGTTGGCCGTACTGTCCCAACTGGGTGTGATGACCGACCGCAACACCGGTAACCTGAAGTTTGATACCGCCGCCTTCACCAAGACCATGGATCAGCCAGGCATGACGGGTCAGGTCCAGCAATTGTTCACGGGTACCGACGACACCAATGGTCTGTTGGCGCGTATGAGCAAAGCGGTGGATCCGTACCTCAATCCGCCAGCGAATGATAAACTCGGCACCAGTTTGCTTGATCAGCGCATGGCCATCCTCACCAAGAACACACGCAGCCTGACCAACCAGCAAGTGGCGTTGGACGTGCGTGTCGCCAACCTGACCAAGGTGTTGACTGCCAAATACAACGCCATGGACTTGCTGGTAGGGCAGATGAAGGCCACAGCCAGCAACATCACGTCATTCTTTAGCACGCTGAACGCTCAGCAATCCGCGAAGTAACACGCAAACACGACAAAAACCCGGCTACGCTTTATCGGCGTGCGCCGGGTTTTTGTCTTTTTGATCTAAAGTTCTGTGATTCGTTGGCGATACACTGGTTATACGAGTCATTGTGGCAATGAGGTAGAGCATGAATCCAATGTTAGCCCTTCGGCAATATCAGAAAGTCGGCGCACACGCGCAGACGTCCGAAGCGAGCCCGCACCGTCTGGTGCAAATGTTGATGGAAGGTGGCCTGGAGCGCATCGCTCAGGCCAAAGGCGCCATCGAACGCAAGGATATTTCTGCCAAGTGCACAGCCATCAGCAAGGCCGTTGGCATCATCGGCGGCCTGTGTGAAGGCTTGGATCTGGAGAACAGTGCCGATTCGGTGGGTGAGCTCAACCAGCTTTACATCTACATGATGAAGCGACTCGCTGAGGCCAACGTCAAGAGTGATCCGCGTATTCTCGACGAAGTTGCCGGTCTGCTGCGCACCGTAAAGGAAGGCTGGGACGGCATCGCTCCATCAGGCCCCCAGTTTTAAGGAGATCACCATGAGTCTTGTATTGCAGCGAATTGCCGATACCCGTGAAGCGTTGGTCGGTGCCTTGGCCGAGCGCAATTGGGAGGCCATTGGCGAGTTGGATCTGGCTTGCCGTTCCTGCATGGAAGACGTCTTGAGTGAGGCTTCGATGGATGAGGTCGCGTTGCGCGACAACCTTGAGGAGTTGCTCCACGTCTACAAAGAGCTTCTTGAGGTGGCCATGGGTGAGCGGCAGGCGATAGCCAACGAGATGTCGCAGATCACCCAAGCGCAGAAGGCGGCAAAGGTTTACCATCTGTTTGGCTAATTAACCTCCAGTTAATCCAAACATGTGCGCCATAAATTTGACTGTGCACGGTTTTTTGACTTAACTAGTGGCTGTTTTCAGATTTCAGGCGTCTACAGGCACATGGTGTCCTGCAAGCGTCTCGCTTGCCCCATTTTTCGGGCATTGAGTTGACTAGGGAAGTTGCTATTGCATGTGGCGTGAAACCAAAATTCTGCTGATCGATGACGATAGCGTTCGCCGCCGCGACCTGGCGGTGATTCTAAATTTTCTCGGCGAAGAAAATTTACCCTGCGGCAGCCATGACTGGCAGCAGGCAGTCGGCTCTTTGTCGTCTAGTCGTGAGGTCATTTGCGTACTGATCGGGACTGTAAATGCTCCTGGTGCGCTTTTGGGCTTGTTAAAGACACTCTCAACCTGGGATGAGTTCCTTCCGGTTTTGTTGATGGGCGATAATTCTTCCGTTGACTTGCCTGAAGACCAGCGTCGCCGAGTGCTTTCGACCCTTGAAATGCCGCCCAGCTACAGCAAATTGCTCGACTCCCTGCACCGTGCCCAGGTCTATCGCGAGATGTACGACCAGGCCCGAGAGCGCGGCCGTCATCGCGAACCCAATCTGTTCCGCAGCCTCGTCGGTACTAGCCGGGCGATTCAGCACGTGCGTCAGATGATGCAGCAAGTGGCCGACACCGATGCCAGCGTGCTGATCCTCGGCGAGTCCGGCACCGGCAAGGAAGTGGTTGCGCGCAACCTGCATTACCACTCCAAGCGCCGCGACGGGCCATTCGTACCCGTCAACTGCGGGGCGATCCCGGCCGAGTTGCTGGAAAGTGAATTGTTCGGCCACGAGAAGGGCGCCTTCACTGGCGCCATCACCAGTCGTGCCGGTCGCTTCGAACTGGCCAACGGCGGTACGCTGTTCCTCGACGAAATTGGCGATATGCCGCTGCCGATGCAGGTCAAACTGCTGCGCGTGCTGCAAGAGCGTACCTTCGAACGCGTGGGCAGCAACAAGACCCAGAGCGTCGACGTGCGCATCATCGCCGCGACCCACAAGAATCTCGAAAGCATGATCGAGATCGGCACATTCCGCGAAGACCTCTACTATCGTCTGAACGTGTTCCCGATCGAGATGGCGCCGCTGCGTGAGCGTGTCGAAGACATCCCGCTGCTGATGAACGAACTGATCTCGCGCATGGAGCACGAAAAGCGCGGTTCGATCCGTTTCAACTCGGCGGCGATCATGTCGCTGTGCCGTCACGGCTGGCCGGGCAACGTCCGCGAACTGGCCAACCTGGTGGAGCGCATGGCGATCATGCATCCGTACGGGGTGATTGGCGTGGTCGAGTTGCCGAAGAAATTCCGCTACGTCGACGACGAAGACGAGCAATTGGTCGACAGCCTGCGCAGCGATCTCGAAGAGCGCGTGGCCATCAACGGCCATACGCCGGACTTCACCGCCAACGCCATGTTGCCGCCCGAAGGTCTGGACCTGAAGGACTATCTCGGTGGTCTTGAGCAAGGCCTGATTCAACAGGCGCTGGACGATGCCAATGGCATTGTGGCGCGTGCGGCAGAGCGCTTGCGTATTCGTCGTACCACGCTGGTGGAGAAGATGCGCAAGTACGGCATGAGCCGGCGCGATGGCGACGAACAGGCAGATGATTGACGCCTGTTTTTCAACTCCTTCATTTATAAGCAGTTTTTTTTAGGCACGGGTATTGCTACATCCCTCGCAACGTTCCGTTTAACTGACGGTCAGCCAAGCGAGAGAGCACAATGCCCCAAGTCGCCCAGATCTCTTCTGCCTCCAATCCCGAGGGGCAACCCTCGTCCGTAGAGCAGACAAGCCGCCAGGGTCTTGAGCAGGCATTCGAGCTGTTCAACCAGATGTCGAGTCAGCTGACTGATTCCTACAGCATGCTGGAAGCACGGGTCACCGAGCTCAAGGGTGAGCTGGCCGTGGTCAGTGCCCAGCGCATGCAGGAACTGGCGGAAAAAGAACGTCTGGCCAACCGTCTGCAAAACCTCCTTGATCTGTTGCCCGGTGGCGTCATCGTGATTGACGGTCACGGCATCGTGCGCGAAGCCAATCCTGCCGCCATCGACTTGCTCGCTCTGCCGCTGGAGGGCGAGTTGTGGCGCCATGTCATCGCCCGCTGCTTCGCCCCGCGTGAAGACGACGGTCACGAAATTTCCTTGAAAAACGGTCGGCGCCTGTCGATTTCCACGCGCTCGCTGGATGCTGAGCCTGGGCAATTGGTGTTGCTCAACGACCTGACAGAAACCCGTCATCTGCAAGATCAACTGGCGCGGCACGAACGGCTGTCGTCGCTGGGACGAATGGTTGCTTCGCTGGCTCATCAGATCCGCACGCCGTTGTCTGCCGCTTTGCTCTACGCCAGTCATTTGACTGAGCAGGAGCTGCCGGTCGCCACCCAGCAACGTTTCGCCGGGCGTCTCAAAGAGCGGCTGCACGAACTGGAGCATCAGGTGCGCGACATGCTGGTCTTCGCTCGCGGCGAATTGCCGCTGACTGATCGCCTCACGCCCAATGCCTTGATGCAGGCGCTGCAAGCTGCGGCGCTGACCCACGTACAGGATCTGCCGATTCGCTGGCAGTGCGACAGCCATGCCGGCGAGTTGCTGTGCAATCGTGACACGTTGGTCGGAGCGCTTTTGAATCTGATCGAAAACGCGATCCAGGCCAGCGCCGGCGAGGTGCGCTTGAAGGTGCATTGCTACACCCGCGACAACACCCTGCGTCTATGTGTCAGCGATACCGGCAGCGGGATCGAACCTGCGGTGCTGGCGCGGCTCGGCGAGCCTTTTTTTACGACCAAAGTTACCGGCACCGGCCTGGGCCTGACCGTGGTCAAAGCAGTGGCGCGAGCACATCAGGGAGAATTGCAGCTGCGTTCGCGAGTCGGGCGCGGCACGTGCGCGCAGGTGAGCCTGCCGCTGTTTTGCGCTGTACACGGAGCTGAGTAAAAGACATGGGCATCAAGGTTTTGCTGGTCGAAGATGACCGTTCTTTGCGCGAAGCGCTGGCCGACACGTTGCTGTTGGCCGGCCATGATTATCACGCGGTCGGCAGCGCTGAAGAGGCGTTGACGGCGGTGGCGCGCGAAGCGTTCAGTCTGGTGGTCAGCGACGTCAACATGCCCGGTATGGATGGTCATCAATTGCTCTCGCTGCTGCGTGCGCGTCAGCCGCAGTTGCCGGTGTTACTGATGACTGCCCACGGTGCCGTCGAGCGCGCCGTCGATGCAATGCGTCAAGGTGCTGCGGATTATCTGGTCAAGCCGTTCGAGCCCAAGGCCTTGCTCGATCTGGTGTCGCGACATGCGCTGGGCAGCATCGGTGCAACGGATGTCGAAGGCCCGATTGCAGTCGAGCCGGCCAGTGCTCAGCTTCTCGAGCTGTCGGCGCGAGTTGCCCGCAGTGATTCCACGGTGTTGATCTCCGGCGAGTCCGGTACCGGCAAGGAAGTGCTGGCGCGCTACATTCATCAGCAATCCCATCGCGCCGCTCAACCGTTCATTGCAATCAACTGCGCCGCGATCCCCGACAACATGCTCGAGGCCACGCTGTTCGGTCACGAGAAAGGCTCGTTCACCGGCGCCATTGCTGCGCAGCCCGGCAAGTTCGAACAGGCTGATGGCGGCACCATTCTGCTCGACGAAATTTCCGAAATGCCCCTCGGCCTGCAGGCCAAACTGCTGCGAGTGTTGCAAGAGCGTGAAGTCGAACGGGTCGGTGGGCGCAAACCAATTACCTTGGATATCCGTGTGGTCGCCACGACCAATCGGGATCTGGCCGCAGAAGTGGCGGCGGGGCGCTTTCGTGAAGACCTTTTCTACCGTCTATCGGTTTTCCCCCTGGCGTGGCGTCCACTTCGCGAGCGCACTGCCGATATCTTGCCGCTGGCTGAGCGGTTGCTGGCCAAACACGTCAATAAAATGAAGCATGCCGCGGCGAAACTTTCGCCTGAGGCGCAAGCATGCCTGACCGCGTACCCATGGCCGGGCAATGTGCGTGAGCTGGATAACGCGATTCAGCGTGCGTTGATCCTGCAGCAGGGGGGCGTGATCCAGCCGCAGGATTTCTGTCTGGCGGGGCCAGCGATGTTTGCTGCATTGCCTGTGTCAGCACCGACGCCCGCAGTGATTCGTGAAATCGAAATCGATGCGGATTCGGCCGGTGCCTTGGGTGATGACCTGCGCCGCCGGGAGTTTCAGATGATCATCGACACCCTGCGCAGCGAGCGCGGCCGACGCAAGGAAGCGGCGGAAAAACTTGGCATCAGCCCGCGCACCCTGCGCTACAAGCTGGCGCAAATGCGTGATGCGGGGATGGACGTCGAAGGTTATCTGTTCGCCACTTGATCGCTGGCGCAATGTTTGAACACGCTTTTCTGAAAGGGCCGGCCTTGAGCTGGCACCCTTGTTGCTAATACCTGTGAACCCGCCGAGTGAGTGTCAAAAAATTGCGGGCCGCCCAAGAGAGTAGACCATGAGCCAAGGTATTGAATTCAATCGATTGATGATGGACATGAAGGCTATGAAAATAGACGCCATGTCTGCGCCCAAATCGACTGCCGCTGTCCCTGAACTGGCGGGCAGCAGTTTTTCCGACATGCTCGGTCAGGCGATCAACAAAGTCAGCGGTACCCAGCAGGCGTCGACTCAGTTGGCCAACGCATTTGAGGTGGGCAAAAGCGGCGTCGATCTGACGGACGTGATGATCGCTTCGCAAAAAGCCAGCGTGTCGTTCCAGGCTCTGACCCAGGTGCGCAACAAACTGGTTCAGGCTTACCAAGACATCATGCAGATGCCGGTTTAAGGACGAGATTGAGTCATGGCAGAAGCAGTCGCCGATAACGTTCCGGCCAAGGCCACCCCGATAGACGGCAAACCGCCGCTGTTCGGCTTGTCCTTCCTGGAAAACCTCTCCCAGATGACCGTGCTGCGTCAGGTGGGCCTGTTGGTCGGCCTGGCTGCGAGCGTGGCGATCGGCTTTGCCGTGGTGCTGTGGTCGCAGCAGCCGGATTACCGTCCGTTGTACGGCAGCCTTGCCGGTCTGGACGCCAAACAGGTCATGGAAACCCTGGCCGCAGCAGACATTCCTTACACCGTCGAACCGAACTCCGGTGCCTTGCTGGTCAAGGCCGATGACTTGTCCCGTGCGCGGCTCAAGCTCGCAGCCGCTGGTGTCACTCCCAGCGACGGCAACATCGGTTTTGAAATCCTCGACAAGGAACAGGGGCTGGGCACCAGCCAGTTCATGGAAGCGACACGTTATCGTCGCGGCCTCGAAGGTGAACTGGCGCGAACCATCTCCAGCCTGAACAACGTCAAGGGTGCCCGCGTGCACCTGGCGATCCCGAAGAGTTCGGTGTTCGTGCGTGATGAGCGCAAGCCGAGCGCTTCGGTTCTGGTGGAGCTGTACTCCGGTCGTTCGCTGGAGCCCGGTCAGGTAGTGGCGATCATCAATCTGGTGGCGACTTCCGTTCCAGAATTGAGCAAATCGCAGATCACCGTCGTCGACCAGAAGGGCAATCTGCTCTCTGATCAGGCGGAAAACTCCGAAATGACCATGGCCGGCAAGCAGTTCGATTACAGCCGCCGCATGGAAAGCATGCTGACCCAGCGCGTACACAATATTCTGCAACCTGTACTGGGCAACGATCGCTACAAGGCTGAAGTCTCGGCCGATATCGATTTCAATGCTGTCGAGTCCACTGCCGAACAGTTCAACCCGGATCAACCGGCGTTGCGCAGCGAGCAGTCGGTGAACGAACAACGCACCGCCAGCAATGGCCCGCAAGGTGTGCCGGGTGCCTTGAGCAACCAGCCACCGTCGCCGGCTTCGGCGCCGCAAACCACTGCGGGTGCAGCCGCTCCGGCCGCCATGGTGCAGCCAGGTCAGCCATTGGTTGACGCCAACGGCCAGCAGATCATGGACCCGGCCACCGGTCAGCCGATGCTCGCGCCATACCCGGCAGACAAGCGTCAACAGTCCACCAAGAACTTCGAGCTTGATCGTTCCATCAGCCACACCAAACAGCAGCAGGGTCGCCTGAATCGCCTGTCGGTGTCTGTGGTAGTCGACGATCAGGTCAAGGTCAACGCGGCCAACGGTGAAACCACCCGCGCGCCGTGGACCGCCGACGAATTGGGGCGCTTCACGCGTCTGGTGCAGGACGCGGTCGGCTTCGATGCCAGCCGTGGCGACAGCGTCAGCGTGATCAACATGCCGTTCTCCGCCGAACGCGGTGAAGTGATTGCCGAAATTCCGTTCTACTCCCAGCCATGGTTCTGGGACATCGTCAAACAAGTGCTGGGTGTGTTGTTCATCCTGGTGCTGGTGTTTGGTGTGCTGCGTCCGGTGCTCAACAACATCACCGGCGGCGGCAAAGGCAAGGAGCTGGCCGGTTTGGGCAGCGACGTGGAACTCGGTGGCATGGGCGGCCTGGACGGCGAACTTTCCAACGACCGCGTGAGCCTCGGTGGCCCGCAGAGCATTCTGTTGCCGAGCCCGAGCGAGGGTTATGACGCGCAACTGAATGCAATCAAGAGCCTGGTGGCTGAAGATCCGGGTCGTGTGGCTCAGGTCGTGAAAGAGTGGATTAACGCAGATGAGTGATAACCGAGCCGCAATCGCTAAACTGACCAAGGTCGACAAAGCCGCGATTCTGCTGCTGTCCCTTGGCTCGACCGATGCTGCGCAAGTGCTGCGCCACATGGGCCCGAAAGAGGTTCAGCGAGTGGGTGTGGCCATGGCCCAGATGGGCAACGTCCATCGTGAGCAAGTCGAACAGGTCATGAGCGAGTTCGTCGACATCGTCGGCGACCAGACCAGCCTGGGCGTCGGTTCCGACGACTACGTACGCAAAATGCTCACCCAGGCATTGGGCGAAGACAAGGCCAACGGCCTGATCGACCGCATCCTGCTCGGTGGCAACACCAGCGGTCTCGACAGCCTGAAATGGATGGAACCGCGCGCCGTTGCCGACGTGATCCGTTACGAACACCCGCAGATTCAAGCGATCGTGGTCGCGTACCTCGACCCGGATCAGGCCGGTGAAGTGCTCGGCAATTTCGACCACAAGGTGCGTCTGGACATCATCCTGCGCGTCTCGTCGTTGAACACCGTGCAACCGGCGGCATTGAAAGAACTCAACCAGATTCTCGAGAAGCAGTTCTCCGGCAACTCGAATGCCTCGCGCACCACCCTGGGTGGCATCAAGCGCGCGGCCGACATCATGAACTTCCTCGACAGCTCGATCGAAGGCCAGCTCATGGACTCGATCCGCGAAGTCGACGAAGACCTGTCCGGTCAGATCGAAGACCTCATGTTCGTGTTCAACAACCTCGCCGATGTCGACGACCGCGGTATTCAGGCGCTATTGCGCGAAGTGTCCTCCGACGTGTTGGTACTGGCCCTCAAGGGTTCGGACGAAGGCGTCAAAGAGAAGATCTTCAAGAACATGTCCAAACGTGCCGCCGAACTGCTGCGCGACGACCTCGAGGCCAAAGGCCCGGTGCGCGTCAGCGACGTCGAAACCGCGCAGAAGGAAATCCTCACCATCGCCCGCCGTATGGCCGAAGCCGGAGAAATCGTGCTCGGTGGCAAGGGTGGCGAGGAAATGATCTAAGCCCATGGACAAGCACGACGACGATGTGACGGATCTGATCCGTGCCCGCGATGTCCGCGGTTTCGAGTCCTGGGCGTTGCCAAGCTTCGATCCGCCAAAACCGGAACCTGAGCCGGCGCCCGAGCCTGAACCGCCGGAAATGGAAGAAGTGCCGCTGGAAGAAGTCCAGCCGCTGACCTTGGAAGAACTCGAAAGCATCCGTCAGGAGGCTTATAACGAAGGCTTCGCGACCGGCGAAAAAGAAGGTTTTCACAGCACCACGCTGAAGGTGCGCCAAGAGGCCGAAGTGGCTTTGGCAGCGAAACTGGCCAGCCTTGAGCAATTGATGGCGAACCTGTTCGAGCCCATCGCCGAGCAAGATACGCAGATCGAAAAATCACTGGTCGACCTCGTTCAGCACATCACCAAGCAGGTGATCAAGCGCGAGCTGGCCATCGACTCGAGCCAGATCGAACACGTCATGCGCGACGCCCTCAAGCTGTTGCCGCTGGGTGTCGACAATGTCCGTCTGTTCGTCAATCCGCAGGACTTCGAACAGGCCAAAGCCTTGCGCGAACGTCACGAAGAAACCTGGCGCATTGTCGAGGACGAAGCGCTGATGCCGGGCGGTTGTCGGGTTGAAACGGCGCACAGCCGCATCGATGCAAGCATTGAATCGCGTGTGACGCAGGTCATGGACAAACTGTTCGATCAGTTGCACGAACAGGCCCTGCACCCGGCCGAGCCGGACTTGAGCCTGGACATCGCCGAAGACGTCAAACCGGCGACTGCCCCAGACGAGCCGCTCGCGGACGACCCTGATGCGCCTTGAACGCACCAGTTTCGCCAAGCGCCTGAGCACTTACGCCGAGGCCACCGAAATTGCCGGCGCGCCGATTCTTGAAGGTCGCCTGCTGCGCATGGTCGGCCTCACGCTGGAAGCCGAAGGCCTGCGCGCCGCCATGGGCACGCGCTGCCTGGTGATCAACGATGACAGCTACCATCCTTCGCAGGTGGAAGCGGAAGTCATGGGCTTCTCCGGTAGCAAAGTCTTTCTGATGCCGGTCGGCAGCGTTGCCGGTATCGCGCCGGGCGCCCGCGTGGTGCCTTTGGCCGATACAGGCCGTTTGCCGATGGGCATGAGCATGCTCGGTCGTGTGCTCGATGGCGCCGGTCGTGCGCTGGACGGCAAGGGCGGCATGAAAGCCGAAGACTGGGTGCCGATGGACGGCCCGACGATCAACCCGCTCAACCGTGACCCGATCAGCGTACCGCTGGACGTCGGCATCCGTTGTATCAATGGTTTGCTGACGGTCGGTCGTGGCCAGCGTCTGGGTTTGTTCGCCGGTACCGGTGTCGGTAAATCGGTGTTGCTGGGCATGATGACCCGCTTCACCGAGGCCGACATTATCGTCGTCGGCCTGATCGGTGAGCGGGGTCGCGAGGTCAAGGAATTCATCGAGCACAGCCTCGGCGAAGAAGGCCTCAAGCGTTCGGTGGTCGTCGCGTCGCCTGCGGACGACGCACCATTGATGCGTTTGCGCGCGGCGATGTACTGCACCCGGATCGCCGAGTATTTTCGCGACAAGGGCAAGAACGTCCTGTTGCTGATGGATTCGCTGACCCGTTTCGCCCAGGCCCAGCGGGAAATCGCCTTGGCCATCGGCGAACCGCCAGCGACCAAGGGTTATCCGCCGTCGGTGTTTGCCAAACTGCCGAAACTGGTGGAACGCGCCGGTAATGCGGAGAAGGGCGGGGGTTCGATCACCGCGTTCTACACCGTATTGTCCGAAGGCGACGACCAGCAGGATCCGATTGCCGACTCGGCGCGGGGCGTGCTCGATGGGCACATCGTGCTGTCACGGCGTCTGGCCGAGGAAGGGCACTATCCGGCCATCGATATCGAAGCGTCGATCAGCCGGGTAATGCCGGCGGTGGTCTCGGCGGAACACATGCAGCGCGCGCAATATTTCAAGCAGCTGTGGTCGCGTTATCAGCAGAGTCGCGACTTGATCAGCGTCGGTGCCTACGTCGCCGGTGGCGACCGCGAGACCGACCTGGCGATTTCCCTGCAAGCGCAGTTGGTCAGGTACCAGCGTCAAGGCCTGAACGACAAAATCAACATGGGCGAAAGCCAGGCGTATCTCGAAACCCTGTTCGCCCCTGCGGCGGGCGGGTAACCGTTTATGGCCGTCAGCCGAGCCGCGCGCCTGGCGCCGGTGGTGGACATGGCCGAACAGGCCGAGAAAACCGCCGTGCAGCGCCTGGGTTACTTTCAGGGCCAGGTCAAGGTTGCTGAAAGCAAACTCGCCGACCTGAACGCCTTTCGTCTGGATTACTCCGAGCAGTGGATCGTACGCGGCAGCACGGGCGTGAGCGGGCAATGGCTGCTCGGGTTTCAGGGGTTTCTCGCGCAACTCGATACCGCCGTTGATCAACAGCGCCAGAGCCTGGTTTGGCACCAGAACAATCTCGAGAAGGCGCGTGACGAATGGCAGCAGGCGTTCGCCAAGGTCGAAGGCCTGCGCAAGCTGGTGCAGCGTTACCGAGAAGAGGCGCAACGCCTTGAAGACAAGCGCGAGCAGAAGTTGCTGGATGAGTTGTCCCAGCGCCTACCCCGTCACGATCCTTTTTAAGCACCTTGCCCCAACCCCTCTCAGGTGCTAAACCTTGTACACGTTCGTCAATGACAAGGAAGCCAGTCAATGTCAGTCGTTACAGCAGTCTCGCAGGATGGGAAAAAACTGACGATTTCGGTCAAGGGGCGCTTCGATTTCGGGAAGCATCAGGAGTTTCGCAACTCCTACGAGAGAGTCGAGCCAAAACCGAATTCCTACGAACTTAATCTGAAAGAAACCACCTACCTCGACAGCTCCGCTCTCGGGATGCTGCTGCTTTTGCGTGATCATGCCGGCGGCGACGAATCAAATATTCGCGTCGTCAACTCTAACTCCGACGTGCGCAAGATCCTCGCTATCTCCAACTTCGACAAACTCTTCGACATCAGTTGACGGCCATGCAGGCACAAGAGCCGCTGACGATCCTGATCGCCGAAGACAGTGCCGCCGACCGGTTGCTGCTGTCGACCATCGTCCGCCGTCAGGGCCATGAAGTGTTGACGGCGGCCAATGGTAGCGAAGCCGTCGATATCTTTCGTCGCCAGCTCCCCAGTCTGGTGTTGATGGACGCGATGATGCCGGTGATGGACGGCTTCGAAGCCGCGCGGCAAATCAAGGCGCTGGCCGGTGAAACCCTGGTGCCGATCATCTTTCTGACCTCGCTTACTGAAAGTGAAGCGCTGGCGCGCTGTCTGGAGGCTGGCGGTGACGACTTTCTGGCGAAGCCCTACAACCAGGTGATACTCGCCGCCAAAATCAAGGCGATGGATCGTTTGCGTCGCTTGCAGGCCACGGTGCTGCATCAGCGCGACCTGATCGCCAAACATCACGACTACCTGCTCAACGAACAACGCGTCGCCAAAGCGGTATTCGACAAGGTCGCGCACTCGGGTTGCTTGAGTGCGCCCAATATCCGTTATCTGCAATCGCCCTACGCGCTGTTCAACGGCGATCTGTTACTTGCCGCCTATACGCCGGCGGGCGATATGCATGTGCTGCTCGGCGATTTTACCGGGCACGGCTTACCGGCCGCAGTAGGGGCGATGCCCTTGGCGGAAGTGTTTTATGGCATGACAGCCAAGGGTTACGGCTTGTCCGAAACCCTGCGCGAAATGAACGCCAAGCTCAAACGCATTTTGCCGGTAGACATGTTTTGCTGCGCGACGCTGCTGTGCCTGAGTTTTCAACGGTGCTCGGTCGAGGTGTGGAACGGCGGCATGCCTGATGGCTATCTGCACCGTATCGACAGCGGCGAACGTGTACCGTTGAGCGCACGGCATCTGCCGCTGGGTGTGCTCAGCCCGCAGGCATTTGATGACTGTACGCAAGTACATCCGATGGCCGTCGGTGACCGGGTGTTTCTGTTGTCCGACGGGGTGATCGACACCAGTGACGCCAACGATCAACTGTTCGGCGTCGAGCGTTTACAGCAAGTCTTTGCCGCCAATCGCGAGCCGGATCGGCTGTTCGAGGATATCGAGCGGGCGCTGCGCGATTTTCGCGGCGAGGCTCGCGACGATGTGAGCATGGTCGAGGTCAGCCTGCTGGACCCGGCGCGGGTTCAACCGACGGTGCCGGTGTATTCCGACAGCGGCCAATCGAGCCCTTTGGACTGGTCGGTGAGCTTCGAATTTCGTGGCACCACGCTCAAGCGTTACAACCCGTTGCCCTACCTTTTGCAGTTGCTTTTGGAAGTGCATGGGCTGCGCACGCAAAGCGGCGCGTTGTATAGCGTGCTCGCCGAGTTGTATTCCAATGCGCTGGAGCACGGGGTGTTGGGGCTCGATTCCAGTCTCAAACGCGATGCCGCAGGATTTGCCCTCTATTATGAACAGCGCAACGCGCGTCTTGAGGCCCTGCAGGACGGCTATGTGCGTGTGCAGTTGCAGGTCAGGCCGCAAGGAGCGGGCGGTTGTCTGGTCATTCGTGTCGACGACAGCGGCAAAGGCTTTGATGTTGCGCGGGTGATGGAGCGACCGCTGGACGGTGTCCGTTTGTCGGGGCGTGGTGTCAGCGTAGTCCGTCAATTGGGGCACAACGCCAGTTGGTCGGACGAAGGTCGTAGTGCCCACGTGGAGTTTTTCTGGGAGGTTGAGGCATAATCGGCGCAATTCTTGATCAAGGAGTGAACAAGTGGCAGATAAACAAGTTGATCGCGAGGTACTGGATACCTTGCGCGAAGTGATGGAAGGCGGTTATCCGGACCTGCTGGATACCTTCCTGAGCGATTCCGAAAGCCGTTTGCATGAGCTGCAAAAGACTGCTGATGCCAAGGTTTTATCGGACGTTGCTCACAGCTTCAAGGGCAGCGCCAGCAATATGGGTGCTGTTCGACTGGCAGCGCTGTGCCAAGAGCTTGAATCCGACGCAAAAAACAAGACCCCGGCAGAAAACGTCAAACTGGTGGCTGAAATCAGCGGCGAGTTTGCTGATGTGCGTCCTGTTTACGAAAACGAGCTCAAGCACGTAACCCTTCATTGAATCCTGCCGTCCGGCGCTTTTCGCAAGTGCCTGGCCAACCTGGCCCGGCACTTGCTAATAACTCCGTAACTGTACCTACGATCCCAGTGCAGCGGAGACCGTTTCATGCCTGCGACCCCCAATATTCTTCTTCAAAGCGCTGCCCAGGCCAAGGCTCAAGCCGCCTCTGCCAAAACGTCGGCAGTGGCCGCAGACGCCGGGGACAAGGCTTCAAGCTTCGCTCAAGTGTTCGCCGACCAGGGCGCGAGCAAGCCTGCCGTCTCTGCTGACAATTCGGTGAAAGCGACACGCGACAAGGTGGCGGATACCAGCGGCAAAAAGGACGTCGGCACCGATCAGTCTGCCGCTCCCGAGCCGACGGTTGCCGATAGCGGCAAGGCGTTGCCTGCTGATCAAACGGCAACGAGCGACGACAAGGCTGCCAGCGACGAAACCGTTGATACCGCGCAGACTCCGGTGGCCGACGCCGCTGTGGTTGACCCAGCGCTGGATCCAGCGTTGGCTGCCGTCGTGCAGCCGACCGTGACGGCGCCCGTGGTAGCGGCTCCGGTGGTAGACGCGGCCACCCCGGCGAAAGCCGAAACCCCGGCAGTGGCCGTGCTGCCGAGTGTGGTCAAAGACCCGGCGGTCAGCGCCGACAGTGATTTCGATCCTTCGGCCGACCCGCTCGACTCGCTACCTGCCGTGCGTATGGCGATGGAGCAGGGCGGTCATATTTCCGCCGCCAGCCAAGCGCAGCCGAAAGCTGCGCCTGCGCAGGCTCAGGCCGACGGTGAATTGACCTCGGCTCAAAATTTTGCTGCGGGCATGGCGAGCATGCTCGACGTGCAGACCGGCAAGGACAGCACCAGCCAGGGCGGCGAAAAAGCCTTCAGCGGCCTGCTCGATGACGGCCTCAAAGACCTCAAGTCTGCCACCAGCGATACCCGCGTCGATGACTTCGCCAACCGACTGGCGGCGTTGACCCAGGCCGCTACGCCGAAGACCGCGAACGCTGTGCCGGTCAATCAACCGATTGCCATGCATCAGAGTGGCTGGACCGAAGAAGTGGTCAACCGCGTCATGTATCTGTCGAGCGTCAATCTGAAGGCGGCCGACATTCAGTTGCAGCCAGCCGAATTGGGTCGTCTGGATATCCGCGTGAACATGGTTCCTGACCAGCAGACCCAGGTGACGTTCATGAGCGCGCACCCGAGTGTGCGTGAAGCGCTCGATGGGCAGATGCATCGCCTGCGTGAGATGTTCAACCAGCAGGGCATGGGGCAGGTCGACGTCAACGTGTCCGACCAGAACCGTGGCTGGCAGGGCCAGCAAGGTCAGGAGCAGGCGCAACAAGGCCAGAGCGGTCGCACCAGCACTGACGGTGGACGCCTTGATTCGGCGGATGAAGAATTGGCGGCTGCCGCTGTTGCTGAAGCAGCCGTTCAAACCACCAGCGTAATTGGCAGCAGCGCTGTCGACTATTACGCGTGATTGATCAAGAGCCCCTCACCCTAGCCCTCTCCCGGCGGGAGAGGGGACTGATCGGGGGATGTTCAGGCTGTTCGCCGACCTGATCGTTCTGCACTGAATCCGTTCGACGGTTGCCGACCTTTTGCGCTGAATCCTTTTGGCGTTCGCCGACCTGACTGTTTTTGCCCCGAATTCATAATCGACTCGGTATTTCAGGTCGACGTTTGACGCAAGACAACTCGGTCGGCCCCCTCTCCCTCCGGGAGAGGGCTGGGGTGAGGGTGGCTTCTGACTTTCGCTTGTCTCTGCGACCTCCGACACTTCTGGCATAACACTTGCTCTTGCCTTGCCGTGCGACTGTGAAAACCCGAATAGTGACGGATTATTGGCATGGCGAAGAGCGAAACAGCAGCAGTAAAAGACCCCGCAACCAAAGGCAAACTCAAGCTGATCATAGTGATCGTGCTGGCGTTGTTGTTGGCCATTGGTGCGTCCGTGGGGGCGACCTGGTTCTTCATGCACAGCGCTCAGAGCAAGCCTGCCGATGCCGCCGAAGCTGCGCCGGTCGGCAAGCAGCCGGCGATTTTCGAGCCGATGGCGCCAGCCTTTGTCGCCAACTACAACCAGAACGGCCGTCAGCGCTACATGCAGGTGAGCATCACCATGCTGGCGCGTAACCAGGCCGATCTGGAAGCGCTGAAAGTGCACATGCCGGTGATCCGCAACAACCTGGTGATGCTCTTCTCCGGTCAGGACTTCGCAACATTGGCGACCCCGGTCGGCCAGGAAATGTTACGCCAGAAGGCCACGGCCAGCGTGCAGGAAGTGGCGCAGAAAGAGCTGGGCAAAGTGGTGATCGAACAGTTGCTTTTCACTAATTTCGTACTGCAGTAGGAACACGACATGGCCGGGCAGGATCTGCTGTCCCAGGAGGAAATCGCTG